>JBDRGF010000029.1:0-31885 GCA_043818055.1 Pseudomonadota bacterium
AATCTTTGTTCGCGACTGGCCCATGCCTTGTCGATCAATTTTCTTCGCTCATCTAAAGTGCGTGCTTTTTTCCACTCATCAGGGGAGATCATCTCACCAATCTCCGGTTGAATTTCGATTGGCGGATAGGGGGCTTTGAGCCAGTGACACATAGGATCCTGCTGTTCATCGCATGGTTCATCTGTTTGGTGCGACGCGCAACCTACGATCAATATGGTAATCAAGATTGTAATGAGTTGAGCCATTCAGCAATTCCTTTGCTGTTCAGAAATCGGAAAGTGTTTTTAATAAAATAATCTCTAAAGTCAACAGGTTAGAGGTTATGGGGAGGATCTGTCAAGATTCTTATTGTGAGCAGGAACAAAAAATAATTATCGAGGTTAAAGTATAAAAACCTTGTCACTCTTCAAAAACCGTGTCAATTTGTATTTGCCGATCTGGAGCCTTAAAAATAACCAAAAATAGTTAGCAACATTTTTCAGTACATGCCGATAAAAAGCCAAGATTTGAATTTTAATTTAATCAGTAAATAACTAAAGGAGGAATGTATGAGTTTTGTAAAACCACCCAGTCTGTTCACCGCACAAGCGATGAAAACACCACAAACACTTGGAACGGCTTTTAATATGGCTGTCAAAGGTGTGTTTTCCCAAGGCCAAAGTAATCTCTGGCTGGATAGCGACAGCGATCAAGGCAAGGCAATTATTGGATTAGGCTCTGACCTCTATCAGATAGCTAATACGTTGAGGACTATAGACTTTGATTCAGGCAATGAACTGCAGAAACGCGTAAAGCTATTCGCAGTCATTGATGGAGAGATGCATGAAGGTTCGTTAAATGTGCAAAGAGTAAAAACGAACGCAACGCAGATCGAGGAGTTGCTTATAGGTATCAAAGAGGAATCCTTTGAGGAGCTGACAAAGAAAATGGCAGATCAGATGGTCGATGGTGGTGCGAGCGTTCATACAGAATTGTCCGCTTCCGTAGTTCCTTCACTAGAGGGGGGCTTTGAAATGCCAGATATCGTAATTGGAGGTGAGGAGTTGGATTTGGAATTGGGTCATGTCCATCCTCGTGTTGAAGATCCGAGCAAACGGATTCCAATCAACATGCCGGTTGTTGATCAGGCAAGGACCACTTTAACAACTGCTATCGACAGTTATTTAAAGGGTCGTAGTTATTCCTCACAACAGGTACAGCAGGTGAGAGCTCATTTTGAAGCGCTCGTCAGTGGAGAGATCGATGCGGCAGCTATGGATCGACTTGCAGTGATTAAGTTTATGGCTAAAGGAGTTGGGCATTCATTGGGTTATGCTGAACAGCTACTTTCCGAGGCTATGATGGCTGAGTTGCTTGGTGAGGAGTTAATTACACTTATCCCAGACTTGGGTGATGTGATGCCGAAGGATGTTTCAGCCTTGGTGGCTGAGCTTGCTAAAGAGAAAAAGGAAAAGGAGAGAGCTGATAGGGCTCAGCCCGTCGTTGGTTCTCCTCGAGAGTTGCTCAGGAAACTCAAAGTTCTTGCAGCTGATCACCCAGAGGTGATGGCTGCTCTGATCGAAGCTAATCCTGGTGCATATGGAGATCTAAGCCTTTTAGACAGTCTTCCCGGGTTTCTAGAGGCTACATCCCCTCAAACTGGTAGAAATAAAGCGAGGGAATTTGCCGAGGCTCAGGCTGTTGATTTTATCCCAAACGGTTTTATAGGGGGAGACAAAGTGAGTTTCAATGTCTCTGATCTACTTCCAACCTCCGGTGTCCCTGCCACTGTGCAGGGTAGAGTGATTGATATTTATCTAGCCTCATCAAATTATGAAAAGGCCTTGGCAACGCGAGTTGACGATTCCAAGTATCCACTTGAGGATAGGCTCAATGTGTTATTGAGGGATTTAAACGTCAACTCTTCCTATGTACAGAAAATTGTCGAAATAAAGGATATGATGAGTAAGGATTTTACTCTGGCAAGGGTTGCATATTTACGACTCAAACTGGGTATGATGAAGAATGCGATGGATCGTGTTAACGCTGAAGGTATTACAGCAATGAATCAACTGCATGATCGATTTAACACGATGATCGAACAGGGATCTTACTCAGAGGCTGAAGTCCTTCTCAATTACGCTAAAGGTTGGTTGGAAAAGATGGAAGAGAAACTTGCAGAAGTTAGAGAGACGATTGTAAACATCCTTATGATAGGAGATCGAGATGCAGCAACCCAGTTTGAACAGTATGCCAAGGGATTTTTGAAGGCTGAGGATTATACTGGATTGAAGCAGTTCGTTAAGAGGATTTATGAGGAGTGTAAACCTCTCGAAATAATACTAAGTGCAAGGTCTGGACTTTTGCATCAACGCGTTACAGGTACTGCTGTAACGTTAATTGAATCGATCCGTACACTCGCACTCGCATCTGCCACAGATGTAAAGATGCTGGCAGCAAAGATTCCATCAGTAGAGGCTCAGCTTCGGTTTGGGGCAACGGGTCCAGACGCTGCAAGAGCAAATCTTCGTGAGTGGGGAATACCAGTCCCAGGTGACAAGGATGTAGCTGCATTGGGAACGGCTGGAGTAGCAGGCTACTTGCCAGAAGCAATGCGCAAAGATCGACTCCTGGCTGATGGAAACGGTACAGCTGGTGAAAAGAAATAGTTATGAGTCACCTACTGCTGAGGTCATTTCTTGTCGGACCGGCCTCTTCCAGGCCTCAACTGGCGGCGCAACTCTTGAGCGATGAAAGTAATACTTCACACTTAAGGGTTGCGTTGACAGGACTCTCACATTTAATAAAAAATGAACCTCCATTTTCAGAGGTGCAAAGCTCCTTTGAAAGTGGATTCATGGCGTTTCAAACAGCGCTGGATAAAAAATCTCCATCGAGGAAATTGGCTCAAGGTATCGTTCAGAGGAAATTAGCTCCCATTATATCCGGCCTGTCCGATCAAGCCTGGAGGTCGATGCTTCGTCGCTTCAGCAGCCTCGAAGATGTCAAATCCGATTTGGGTGATACACTGCAAAATGTATGGATGCCCCGGATCGTTGTTGAGGGAAAGGAAAAAAGACGCATCGCTGAAGTTGAAGCTCTGATGACCCAAACCTTAAGGGGGATGCTTTCGCTCTCCGTATATAATAATTATAGCCCGAGGGAATGGAACGAGACGCTATTTAAGTCAGGGCTGATTGAGGCGAGTGAAGTGAAGGTTGAGGTCGAAATTCTCAAGCCCGGCGAAGATGAAGTTCTGATCCAGGTAAGTTGGAATAGAATGAAAGATGGATCACCTGTTATCAGATTTGCCTGTCATCCAAAAGTCGAATTGACGCGAGAGCTCTTTGCCACTGCGGTCATGAGGGGCCTCCGATTGAAGCCTCTGAGTAACTATTTTAAGATTAGAGGGAAGGATCTTGCTCAGGAGGATTCAACCCCGCTTAAGCAGGATATCTCATTCTTCAAGGATCTCTTTCATGGTAACCTTTTGCCAGAGGGCGCTAACGCAGTTTTGACAAAGGTGCAGAGGAAATTGATCCTGAGAAATGAGTTTGTTGAATTAAAAAATGCATTCGGATTGGTTAAGATATCTCAAAAGATGAGAGATTTTTTGATATCTCAGCTAGACTCCCTTCAATTGCGCCTGAGAGTTCACTCTGTCGAAGATGAGGGTAAAAACATCGAGGGAGTGACCACATCGTTTCGTAAGGGATATATATACATGAACGATTCTGATGCGCGCAAGGATGATACTCTCTTTGTAGATTTTAAGCTTTCCAATTTGGTGCGCGATACGCTCACTGAGAACGAAGTCTGGATAGTTTTAGCCCGTGCTTTTTCAATGTGGGTGTGGAGGGGAAAAGAGGAGGGTAGCTCAAAGATCGATTTTCATATGAAGGATTCATCTGCATTGGAACCGACCCCGACCTTATGCATCTCTCCAACCCTCCCCCCCCTTTCGACCCATCCCGATGTTTCTAACAGAAAAGTTGCTGAATATCACAAAATTATAAATTGGCTTTCCGCAATCGATGAAGAGAGTGTCGGTAAATTTTCCGGCCTCAAAGAATTAAAACCCTTTTTTCAGGAGATCGGTTTGGCCGGTTTTAGATACAAACTCATTCTATTAGAATGGATAAATAAGGAGCTTGAGAGGTGGAACGACGTCTTTATGAAACGAATCGGTGAGGGTTTTTATTCCTGGGAAATGCTTGTTTTTAGAGATTTTAAGGATCTTCTTTCGATATCGCCTTTTCAAATGTTGGAGCTTTTTAATATGATTATGAATGATTGTACATCTGGTGCACATAGAACTAGAGGCCCTCAAAACTTCAAAGTAAAATTTAATCGCAATGTAACGACTGTAAATAGAGGTGAGAAGGTGCCGTGGACATGGTTGCGACTTCTCTGGAGCTATGAAAACTTCCCTGACAGTTCCTCCGCACAAAATAAGATTCAGATTTTAGGAGATAGGGCTCAGGAGCTTGGACTTCCAATGGGCAGGGCGCTTAAAAGGGTTCTTTATTCCCTGATGAGTTCTGGAGAGATGAAGAATTTCAATAGAATGACCTTTGCTGTTGACTATGTGGATGCAAAAAATCAACTTGCAGGAGTATGGGAATTAAGAAAAGCTGATGCAAATAATGTTTCGATACTCTCAGGGGCAAAAGGAAAATTGATACACTTCGACGGATATCCAAATCTGGACGATAAAACCTGGGACAGGGTGATGCGCCTTGCTCTCAGGGCACCTGAGGGATATTCCTGGATGCGTCTTGGAAAGGTGTTGCTGACAAACCGGCCAGAACTGATAGCTGAAACAGGAAATGAAGAGTGGTATATGCTGAGTGCCGGATATAAAGGAGCGCAGCCGGATATTCGTTCTCAATATCGCCTTGCATTAGACCTTGTTCGGGAGGTCTCTGTCGCAGCTGGATTTGATTCACCCACACCCCAGTCGACTCACGATGAGATACGTTCGCTCTACCGAAGTCTTGCAAAGGTTTACCATCCCGACAGGAGAGGTACGGATAAGGATGTAGATGGTCTCTTCAATAGTCTGCAGGAGGCTTTTAACATTATGGAAAAGCTTCATCCTAAGGTGGGATGAACCGGAGAATTAAAAATGGCAATTCACCCAAAATTACGCACTGCAAATCCTTTTAAGGAGCTTCAGGGTGTTATACAAACTTCTTCGCGGTTTGCCCATCTCGGCGCACATCTTGATAAGATAGATACGCCAGAGGGGGGATTTCAGTTGGCCCCTCAAGTCTTTGCCAATATCACACAAGGCGCTGCTAAAATTTCACCCTGGTTTGCAAGCGCTCTTGTAAATGTTGAAGCACAAGCAGCACAAGCAGACAATGCGCATGTTATGAATAGGGTTGTTGCAGGCTGTAAAGCGATTTTTACAAAGCGTGAGGGTGAGAAGGGCTTATTTATAGAAGCTCCTCTTCCTATTGAACTCGATGTATTAAAATCTGAGCTGATGAAGGCGAACGATCCTGAGATACAGAACGATTGGTTTTTGGAGGGAATTTACAGGCTTGGTGTCATTCCAAGGAATCAGATTTCAAATGGGATTCAGATGCTAAGAGAACGGGTCGATTTTTTATGTTCTATCTTTCTTCATCCTACGGATGATAGAGAGTTTTCAATCAACTGTAAAAATCCAAGCAAGAGTAGAATTGATATTGAAGTCGATGTCCCCCTGAGTGTGAAAGAATTGTCAGGAGAGGATTTGCAGAATATAGCTGCGCGTGCTCTGACCTTTTATGTGATCAAAAAATATTTAGCCAGCGATGCAAGAGGGGCTTTTTCGACATTTATGGATCGGAAGATTACAACCTTGCCTTCGTTCGCACATGTGAAGCCTGAACTGGAATCGATAACATACCCCGGAATAACTTTTTATACCAATTCCATTTTTAAGAGCGAAAGGACTGTCAATTCACTTCATATGATGTTGTCGTGGCTCTTCGGTTGTGTGGGTTGTCACAATGTTCTTAAATTGTCCGATGGTATATCTTCAAAAGTTCTTCAAACAAATGATAGTACGGAAGCAGCAATTAGAAAGAATATTTCCCGTCTAAAGAAAAATGCGGATTTTGAAAGCTATTGGAAACATTTGGTTAGCGGATCCGGAATGCTGGAAACGATCGCACAGCCGATGACTAAATTACCGATTCCACCATATGGCATAACAATCAGAATCGATGATAGCAAAGAGGGTATTGGGATAAGCCTCTCCGGAAATGAAGTTCAGAGGAATGTTTCTTTTCACCTCTCGCTAGATCATGACACCTTGAGTAAAATGAAGAGTGAGGATTTTCTTCGCTTGTTATGGCGAATCTCATCATTGCAACATAATAGACGACGTGATTTATCTTTCCATAGAGATTTTATTCGCACCGATTCTATCGGTGATTACGAATTACTGAAAATGAGGCTGGGGGATTATACTGGAGAGAGACTTACTTTAGAAGATTTAAGAGATGAGATCGATTTTATGAGGGACGAGAGGAGAGATTTTGCCTACATGTTGCTTCTCTTTCAACATTATCAATTCAGTCAGTCCTCAGAGAGAGATTTAAATCGGATTCAGGTTAAAGGAAATCTAAAACTATCCTCGCAGAAGTCGTTTGCAACTGTTCTCAAAGCGATAGGGTCCTTTCTAAAAATTGATACTCAGGAGTCTGCTAAGGTTGCGTGGGAGGGTGTTATGAAGATGCGCTCCTGGTTTCTGGGAGAGGGAGAATCATCCGATGATGCAACTATTGTAGAGGTCACTCCGGTTAATGAGAGCGACGTGATTATATTTATCAAGGGTAATTCGTGGAATCTGACTTCGCTCGATTGGTTGTTTGTGTTGTGCTCAGTAACTGCGAATGGCGATAGGTCGATACGTATCGGTATAAATAAGAAGAGTCGCGAGATTGTCAACGGGGGATCGCACAAATTGGCAGAACTTCTGTATAATACTATCGCATCGAATCCGCTTTTTAGTCCATATAATTTATACGATAAAGGCGCAAAAAAACCTCCCCACATCGATCTAGAGTTGCCGGGAGGAATTCGTGTCTCAGAGAATCCCAATTTTGTTAACGCGAAGGTTGAAGATCAAAGAGCCTATCTGAGCGCTTTGCGATGGTTTGCTCAATCGGATGTCCCGGATGGATGGCAGCCGAAGGCGAACGATTCGGAATCTACTATAAAGAGTAAATTTCGCCAGATGGCGAAGGCGTGGCATCCGGATTTGAATAGAGCAACGCCGGAGCAGATGAAAATGTTCACTAAAGCACAGGATCGTTGGAGCGTTGTTCAGAGCATGCATGCCGGTATGAAATAATTAATTTATAATGGAGATGAAATATGGCAATAATTGGAAAGCTATTCCCAAAATATTTTGGCACGCTTCAAAAGGCTATGAGTGAAACTCAGTTCTCATCTCTGGCTCCGCAACTCGATTCGTTTCCCAAGGATGGTGTCGATCTGCAGCGCGCATCTCAGATACTCTCTGAAATCACCCATGGAATTGCAGCACGGTCCCCCGCTTTTGGATCTGTTCTCATGAATCATGCTGCACATGCTGAGTCTGTTAAGACTGTTGGCGCCATGTATGATGTCATTAACTATTATACTAAGGCGATGAGCCGAATGGATGAATATCGGGAAGGGCGAAATCCTCCGATTTCATTCGACAGATTTCGGGCTTTGATGCTTAAAATAAACAGCGAGGAAGACCAATTCCAATGGTTTAAAGAGGGATTGCAGAGACTCGGAGTCTCTCATCCCGATCAGGTATTAGTTAATGTTCCAATAAATAGAGGAAGACTGTATCTCTGTTCCATTTTTTTAATGCCCGGGGAAGGAAATCGCTTCTCAATCGATATCGATTTTCAGTCAAATGCGCATTATAAAATCTCCATTGCATTTCCAGCATCTGTGAAGAGTCTATCTGAGGATGACCTTCAGTTGATAGCCGCTCGTGGACTTCTGTTTCAGGCACTGAAGGACTTTGTTCCCAGAGAGCTCAAGGCGGGATTGACCAGCTTTTCACAAAGAGAAATTACAAAGATCCCGAGTGGGGTCTATCTCTTTCCGAAAATTAAGAATTTTTCTGAAAGGAGGATGTTTGCTACAGAGGATTATTTAAAAGGAGGAAGAAATTTTGATGGTTTGTATGATATCCTGCTTTGGTTTCTCCAGCTTAAACAGGTTAACGAGTCAATAGGTACATCGAAGACAACAGGTTCTACCATGCAAAGGTTTCGAGGCGATCTTCAATTTGCATTCTGTAGTAGCGAATATTTAAGTCTAAGAGTTCCAGATGAGAAAATGGCTGAAGGGTATGAATATTGGTATTCCCTCTTCACTGACATGAGGCTTGCTGATACGGTTTTTCAGCCCTCTCAATGTCTGCTTTCACCTCCTTATTATATGTTGCTTAAGCTTGTGAAGGGAAATTCCATCACTATAGCGTCCAGACCCCTTCCAGAGAAGAGGGGAACCTATATCGATTTTGAGATAGGAAATTCAATTTTTTCCAGGATGGAGCCGATAGACTTTGTTAAGTTGATATGGCGAGCAACTGTAGTGGTGAAAAACGCTCAAAAGTGGATTCCACAAAACTTTGAAGCTGATAAAAATCCTCCCCTCACGCAGAAAGGTGTAACCCACGATTATCGATATTTTCAAATGAGTGGTCTTTTGTTTTGGGAACTCGATATATTGAAGGATCGTAAGGATAGAGGCGGGATTGAAACTATCACTCTTGAACAGCTGAGAGAGGGAGATGCGTTGATAGAGGATGAAAAAAAACAATTTGCCAGACTCAAGCTTCTCTTCGAACACTTTCAATTTTCGAAAAGTGGAGGCATAACACCGAATAAGATACAGATTCAGGGCGATTTGAAGGCTATTTCTCAGAGGTATTTCGCCACAGCTTTAAAGGTTGTTGGGGCACACCTTAAAACAGGTGTGCAGGATTCTGTTCAGGCTGTTTTGGAGAATCTTCTGAAGGGAAGAACCTGGTTGTTTGGTGAGACGGGCGAATCTCGCAATACTACAATTGTAGAGGTCAGCCCATCCACTGATACAACCTTTGTAATGGTGGAGGGTGATTCGATGGATCTGAATCCGCGGGATTGGCTCTTCACGCTCGCCGCAATAGCGGCGAATGGCGATAGGCCCATACGTGTTGGAATCAATGCCGCTCATCGGGAGATTGTCCTTGGAGGCTATGAGAAATTGGTGCTGGAATTATACTCCTCTGTCGCATCGATGCGTCTCTATGACTCATTTGGATGCTTCGATCCGAAAGTCAAGGCCCCCAAAGATATCGATCTTGAACTCCCCGGGGGAGTTTCGGCTTCACTAAATTCAAACTTAGATGGTGCCAGCGCTGAGCAGAGAAAAGGATATATAAAAGCCCTGCGATGGTTTTCAATGTCAGATGTTCCGGACAAGTGGCAGCCGAGGGCGAATGAATCTGAGACTCAGATAAAGAAAAAATATCGGGCAATGATGATGGCGTGGCATTTCGACAGGGGTGAGGCAACGCCCGATCAAATCAACCTTGCGACAAGTGCGCAGCCCCATTGGGATGCAGTGCTGAATATGCATAAAGCTAAATAAAAGTTTGTTATTCAGGATGACGATATAAGGATGAACGATGAAAGGTCAAATTCTACCAAGAGGGGAGAAACGCCTCTTTTCGATGCTGCGCACAGCTGTCTCAGCATCTCCCTTTGCATCACTGGTTACTCATTTAGGTGGGAAGGATAGTCCACAGCCTACTTATGAATCTGCCACTTCTGCGTTGAACAATCTTGCTGACGGAATTGCAATGCAATCTCCCGGCCTCGGTTACTATCTAATGAATCATGCCGTGCTGACGGATCTCGATGCTGATAGAGGTACATTACAGGATCTTCGCTTTGAAAGTTTTATTGATGTCATATCTCAAAATGAACAACTCCCGATTCTCTCAACTGCTGTCATGTTGCCCGATGTTTTTAAAAATCTTCTACTGGAAATCAATCGTACATCTACACAGATGAATGTGCTTATCGGAGGACTTAACCTGCTCGGTATCCCACATCCGGAGAAGATTGTAAGGTATTTTGGAATTGATGAAGAGAGCCGTATTCCCTGTTCCGTCATTCTAAAAAAAAATAAGAGAAACTGTTTTGATATCTCTATCGATCATTCTATTGATTCAAATTCGATCGATATCGATGTCGCCATTCCTGATTGTGTGCAAAAAATATCCAGAGAATACCTGTTGAAGGTGATCTCCAGGGCCTTTGCGTATGGGGCTGTTCAAAGATTTGTCACACATGATATCAATGCTTCTCTTCGTTCCTTTTCGAAGAAAAATGTAGGCCAGTTACCCGCGTACCTGCTTCTTGCTAGCGGTCTTGACTATTTCAAGGATTTGATAATTTATCCCAAAGGGTTTGTAAAAGATCCTGTTCAGATGGAGGATTTTTACGATCTTCTAAGCTGGCTAAGCCTCTGGTCGCGCGCTTGTACGATTCTTAACCGATCTGAGGTCTTTCAAAAATTTATTCAGACGAGGGACGTTCATTCTGAGGAGTGGAAGGGGGTTTTTTTATCTAAAAAACTTCGTGGACGGCCGGTGTATTCGGTTATGCCGGATCAGGAACTCCTGGATCGCCTCGGTGAGATAAAGATGCATCCGCTATATGACCCCTATTTTAAGAGTCTGCTCCTGCATAAGGAAGTTATGGCATCTATCTTTCAGCCGATTCGAAATCTCCTCTCTCCACCATATGGACTCACCATTGGATTCACAAGATCATCTGATGGAATTAAGGTAGGGAGGTGGTCATATGATACCTCTGGGCCAAGTTATAAGGCGGCAGGGAGTGCAATCAAACTCAGCTGCAATAGACGCTTTTTGAATCAGGAAAATTTTCTTCGTCTTTTCTGGAGGGTGTCGGTTTTAACACGCAATAGTGGGAGTAATGTCTATTATCCAGCGAAAGGTCTGAGTACGGTCGACGATCATATTTTGCAGCAGCGCATGTATAGCTTTTCCAACGAAGAACCTGTGAGTCTCACAGATCTTGAAGATGAGATAGGTCTCACATCTTTTGAGAGGGAGGATTTTAGATATCTGATGCTTCTTTTTAAACATTATAAATTAGTTATGTCGGGTGCTCACAAATCGGGAAAAATTCTAATTGATGGAAATTTACATCAGGCCTCAAAACAGCACTTCGCTATAGCCCTAAAAGTCATAAAAGCAAATCTTTTATCCAATGCTGGTGAATCGACGCAGGTTGTTTGGGAAAATGTTTTGAAGGGACAGGCCTGGTTGCTTGGAGAGGGTGATGAAGATCGCGATCCAGTTATTGTGGAGATCACACCATCCGAGAATAGCACGATTGTATTTGTCAGAGGAGATTCAACGAAGATCACACGGCTCGACTGGCTCTTTCTCCTGTCCGCTGTTGCAGCGAATGGAAATAGGCCGATACGTCTGGCTTTTGGTAAAAACAGGGAAATTATTTTTGGCACTAGCGTGCAATTGGTAAAGGATCTGTATGATGCAATTGCCTCAAACTCGCTCAATAGCCCATATCAATTGCATGATCCGGCGGCAAAGAGGCCTGAGAATATCGATCTTGAACTGCCGGGAGCTGTTCCCGTCCGTATGAATCCAAACTACGCTTCAGCGACTCTTGATGTAAAAAAAGAATATATAAGGGCTCTCAGGTGGTTTTCAATGTCGGATGTTCCTCTCAAGTGGCAGCCGTGGGCGGATGATTCCCTTGCAACTGTTAGAAAAAAATTTAGGGATATGTCTAAAGAGTGCCATTCTGATAGAGGTGCGGATGAAGGGTTGGTCGCTCTTTTGAGAGATTCAAATCAGCACTGGGCGGTGGTTCTGGACATGCATGGGGAAAAAATAGTGAGTAAGGGAAGTTAAAGATAATGTCATTGAAACATACACAATTACTTACAAGTAACTCAAAGGCCGTTCTTACAAAGATCAAAAATCATGTAGCTTTACCTCCATTTGCATCTCTTCCGATCGACCGTGAGTTGATGTCACGTCCCTCTTTGGACTATGGGTCAGCCATGCAGGTGCTCGGTGCTATAGCAGATGGAGTTGCTTATAAATCAGAGCTTGTAGGCTGTTTGCTCATGAATAGCGTAGCGGTGGCAGAGCACATGAGAAGAGGGGGGACTGCTTTTTTCAACGCCCTTACTATGTTTAACGGTAATTTGCGTCAAATTAAATTTTTAGATGAGAGCACGCAGTCGCCCATTCCGTACGATAGATTTAAGCCGCTGATTGATGAACTCTACGATCAGAAAGTTCGCGAAAATTGGGTCATGGGTGGACTTAAGATGCTGGGCATCATCCATCCTTTGGATGTCATCCTTAAATCAGGATTTGATTCTGATCACTTGCATGAATTTAGTATTTATTTCAACCCGGGCGAACATGATACATTTTCCACAGAGGAGAGTTACTATTCACATTTGACCAACGCAAGGTTTTCTATCGATATGCCGAAGGGTGATTGCACGCTCTCTGAAGAGGATCTTCAGAAGATTGTGGCTCGCACACTAATTTATTTTTTAGTAAAGGATTTTGCCTCAGATGAGGTCAAAAAAGATTTAACCACCTTTTCATATGATGAACTGGGGAGACTCCCTGCTGACGGTTTTTTTCTGGATTTGGGGTGCGATCTGAAGAGGGTGAGATTCTATTCTGCACTCCTTTCAGATAAGTCTAAAATTTTGGACGGCTATCATGAGCTTTTGAATTGGTTGAACCTCTTTATAGTCGCTTATCAAGACCTATATGGATCTGATAAAAGTGCTGAGTTCAAGAGGAAGCCAGTAAGGATCTCTTTTGTTGATAAATATTGGCAGGAGATGACAAGATCTAAAGGAAATATTCAAACTCTACTTGAGCCTGCCTCTCATATTCTCTACCGTCCCCACTCTTCATCGATAAGTGTTGTGGAGGGGTTTGGCGGAATAGGTGTATCTGTAAAGCCTTATAAATATTTTGCATCTGGTCATTCTATTAATATTACATTTGACAGGGAGACATTAAAACGGATGCGGATCGACGATTTTCTCAGCTTAATTTGGAGGATCTCAGTTCTATCGAAAAACAGAAAAAATAAGCAGGGCAGTGCTGTTGAAGTAAATGAACTTCCAGTCTCCGAGCGATCAGATTTTAAGTTAGTAAGTGGGCGCGAGGATTATTATAAATATGAGAAAATCTCTTTGAATGAGCTGAGAGCTTCAAAAGATCTGACATCCTTTGAGAGGGAGGGGAATAGAAATTTACAACTGGTCTTTCAACACTATCGCTACTTTATTTCTCAGGGTACTAGCGAGAATAGTATTCAGCTCTTAGGCGATATGGAGAAGGGCTCTCAGCATAATTTTGCTATGGCACTCAAGGTGATCGGCGCAAATCTCTCTGCAAAATCTGGCGAAACCTCCCGCATGGTATTGATGAATATTATGAAAGGGAGAACCTGGTTTTTGGGTGAGAGCGCTGAAGGTGATGAAAAACCTATCGTCGATATCACACCCTTTTCGGATAGTGCGATCATCTTTGTCAGGGGAAAATCGAATAAAATATCTCAGCTCGATTGGCTCTTTATTCTTTGTGCTATGGTGGCCAACAGCGGCAATACCATACGCATAGCGATCGGCAATGGGCGGGAAATGATTATGGGACGTGGAAAAAAAATGGCGAAAGGCCTCTATGATGAACTAGCATCAAACAGGCTCAATCCCGCTGGGTTTGTGGATGAAAATGCCAGGCCTCCCCAATATATCGATTTTGAACTCCCCGGTGATATTTCGGTTACACAAAATCCACATTACTCCCCTGCTGCCGCTGAGGAGAAGCAGGCGTACTTAAACGCTCTGCTCTGGTTCTCACAATCGGATGTTCCGCTTAAGTGGCAGCCGGTTGCTAATGAATCTCTAAAAAGTGTCAAAAGAAAGTTTAGGGATATGTCTAAGGCATATCATTCAGACAGGTGTACAGATAAAAAGCTGGTCTCTCTCCTGAGTGATTCAAACCGGCACTGGCAGGCGGTTCTGGAGATGCACAAACCAAGAGGCAACAACTTAGAAAATGATTAAAAAAATCGGCACACAATTTCCTAAATTATTCTCTGAGATCGGAAGGGCTCTCGAGGGTTCTCCATATTGCTCAGTTGCGTCTAAGCTCTCTTCACTCCCCGACGAGGGAGTCGATACTCAAATGGCATCGAATACGCTCTCTGAGATTACAAATGGAGTGGCAAGGCTCTCTCCAGGACTTGCTCATTCGCTAATCGGATATAATGCTCAATTTGAAAGCACACATTCCCTCCATGATATGAGATTCGCGCTTCTAAATTATGCAAAAGCGATTAAGGATGAAGAGAGATATAGAGATGCACCCACCTCGTTAATATCATTGATGCATCTCAAAGAGGTTATGATCAGAGCCAACCACAGGGATTATCAGATTGATTGGCTCACACAGGGGTTGAAAGGTCTGAGTGTTTTCGATCCTGATGCAATTTTGGAGCATTTTCATTTTCGGGATAAAAGAAGGGTTTTGGCTCTTCTTCTCAGTCCCGGAGATGAAGATAATATTTCGATAGAGATCAATTACAAGAATAGTTGCGTCCCTGTCGACTTACATCTGACAGTTCCGAATAATTTAGAGCAGCTCTCGGAGGAGATGCTCCAACTATTATTTGCGCGTGCTCTTGTATATAATGTTGTTAAAAGTTTCATAACGGAGGAATTTAGAGAGGCTATATGCTCATTTCCTGAAAATGCCATTAAGCAGCTTCCCCTATCGGCATATTTTAATTATACAATGGACGGCGCAGTTATGACCAGCTTTTATCAAAGAAATGGCATTGATAGGCCAGAGATCTTTGAGGGGGTCTTGAATTTATTGGATTGGGTTAATCAGATTAGACGATCACATATTTTTTTAACTCTGGCGCATAATCTGGAAAATGCATTTCTTCTCCAAATGCAGGATGCATTTTATGATCTTCATAGCCCATATCGTATTCTCAAAGGGTTTTCGTCATTCAAGAGCTATCTCGAGAGGGTGCTTCATTCAAAAGGTGTGTCAGATCATATTTTGCAATACGCCAATCGAATTCTTTCACCAAGCTATGCCATCTCAGTGAGTGTCGTTGATGATGCAGAGAATGAGATCTCATTTGCTTTTGGTCACCTCGATCCGAATAAGAGCGTTGTGCTCGAATTTAGAATCAAACGTTCTATTTTTAGTAAGATGTTATCACACGATTTTCTCACGCTCATATGGTTATCCTCTCAAGAAATAATGAATAGGCGTACTGAGCATGGAGAAAGATCTTTTATCCAGCTATCAGAGTTGCGCGAATATCAGGGGCTAACAGAGGAGGAGATGGAGTCTGCAACATATCTACAACTTCTCTATGAACATTATCGATTTACCCAATCAGATCGCTCCAGCTCCAATCAGATTCAAATTCTGGGAAACCTAAATTCATCATCCAAGAAGAGCTTTGGAAAGGTATTAAGAGTGATAGGTGCGCACCTCTCTTCGAATGCTCAGGAATCAGTTCAGGTAGTTTGGCAAAATGTTATGAAGAGGAGAGGATGGCTTTTAGGCGAGAGCGCACTAAAGAGTGAAAAGAATATGGTTGAAGTAACTCCCTTTGCAGATAGCGCAATTATATTTGTCAGAGGAGATTCGACGACATTTTCGCAACTCGATTGGTTGTTTATTCTTGGCGCCATGGCTGCAAATGGAGAGAGGTTGGTGCGTATCTCAATTGCTAAGGAAAGGGAAATAATAACTGGTGGCAATCAGGCCATGGCGGTTGATTTATACAATGAGATTGCTTCGAAAGAGATCTACAATCCCTTTGGATGTTTTGATAAGAATGCAAAACAACCTTCTCGTATCGATTTTAAATTTCCCGGCGGAGTTCCAGCTGCACGAAATCCTAACTTTGAAGGTGCAAGTGCTGATCAGAGGAGGAAATATATAAATGCTATGCTTTGGTTTTCAATGTCAGACGTTCCTTCTCAGTGGCAGCCGATTGCAAACGAATCTCTGGGAGAGGTTAAAAAGAAATATAGAGATATGATGAAGGCCTGGCATTCGGATAAGGGGGGGGCGAGTGCTGAACAGGTTTATATAATCAGTGAGGCTCAGCCTCATTGGGATGCTGTGTTGAATATGCATAAATAGAAGTTGTATAACTATTGTTATTGGAGATTTTGAATGACGAGAACTGTTGGAGTAAAGCTTGCCGGTTTATTTGGTGATCTAAAAGGGGTCATAGGCAGCTCTCCATTTTCATCATTGACCCCCCAGATTGACGAGTTGCCTGATGGCACTATCGACTTGAAATCTGCCTCCAACATGCTGGTTAAACTTACAGATGGTGTGGCAAAATTAGATCCCAGCCTTGCGCATTCGCTCATCAGCTTTCCAGTTTTGGCTGAAAATACAGAGTCGTATTCCGTTATGAACAGTCTTGTTTTCGGTTTTTGTAAGACGATTCGTGAAGCTGATAAATACAGAACGATCCCATCCTCACTGATGTCGCTAGAAGTTTTAAAAAAGATGTTATTTAAGGCCAATAACCCGGAGGAACAGGTAGCATGGTTTGAAAAGGGTCTTGAGATGATCGGGATTCCTCATTCTGCAGCAATATTTACGAGATTGTTTGATAAAGATAGGGACGGCAGCATAGGTCTTTTTTTCAATACAGTTGAAAATGAACGCTTTGTTGTTGCATGCGATCACAGAAGCAAGGCTGCAAATATCGATATTCACATCGGAATACCCTCACATGTAACAGGTCTATCGAAAGATGACCTTCATCGGATTATGACGCGAACCATTCTGTTTCAATCGATGAGAGATTTGATAACAAAAGATGTAAATGAGAGGTTTACCTCATTTTCTGAAGATGAGATTGCTAATGTTCCTCTCGACCTGTTCTATTTTAACGCTAGAGGCTCATCAAATAGGCTTCGCTTCTGTAAGGATCGTCTTCTTCAGGGGGCGATTTCTATGGATGTTTTGAATAATCTTTTCACCTGGTTTTTTATTATGGGAGAGGTGAATACCTGCCATAGGGGGGATGGTACTAATGTTGATATTGTTATTAATGAGATGCTCCATGATACGAGGAGAAATCTTGTTAAGAGCGTTGAAAAATTGGAGGGAGGGCGCTTCTTAAAGAGATACTGGAAAGATGTGTTTTCTAGTAAGACTTTCGTAAATACAATTCTTCAACCGATCAATCATATGTTGAGGGCTCCATACAGCATATCAATACGATTAATTTCTGAGGATAGTTGCAATATAGCAATCGTTAGAAATCTCATGCGGAACTCCCCAGCCTCCATCATAGATCTTCAATTCAATCGCGAAATATTTTCAAAACTTAAGTTGGAGGATTTTCTTCAGCTCATGTGGAGAATTTCGATTCTGTCAAATTATCGTCGAGGGATGCGTCATAGTGGAATAAAACCGACAAATGCCTATGGACAGATTTTATTGCAGCGCAAGGGTGTTTTTAAGGGTGAAAAAATATCATTGTCCGAGTTGAGGGAGGGTGGCGGTCTTACGAAAAATGAGAGAGAGGGATTTCAATATTTAAAGATCCTCTTTGAACATTATCAGCATGTTAAACAAAATCCATCACCACCGGAAAATATTCAAATCTTAGGGGATATGAATAGCGGAGCTCAGGGAAGCTTCGCATTAACCCTTAAAGTTATTGCAGCAAATCTTAGATCGAGTGATCAGGAGTTGTTTCAGGTTGTTTTGGAAAATGCCTTGAAAAGGCGGACATGGTTTTTGGCTGAGAGCGGAGGGGAGTCAGATGTTACGATTGTTGAGATCAGCCAGTTTGCTGATAGTGCAATACTCTTCGTTAGAGGTGAGAGCGACAACCTGAGTCGACTGGATTGGTTGTTCGTGCTCTGTGTCATGGCAGCCAATGGCGCCCGTCCGATACAGGTGGGTATTCAAAAAGGCAGGGAAGTTTTACATGGCAGTCATAGTGAATTGCATAATACGCTCTACGGGAAGATTGCATCGAATAGGCTCAATCCCGATGGTTTTTTCGATGAAAATGTGAAGTCGCCATCCCGCATAGACTTTAGTCTTCCAGGTGGTGTTTCTGTAAGAGAGAATCCTAATTTCGCCGATTCAAAGACTGAAGCGAGAAAAGCCTATTTAAAGGCCCTTCTCTGGTTCGTGCAATCGGAAGTTCCCGATCAATGGCAGCCGAGGGCGAATGAATCGTTTGAAACGGTTAGAAAAAAATATTTGGATATGGCCAAAGAGTGCCATTCAGATAGATGTGCGGATGAAAAAATGGTCGCGTTTTTTAAGGAGTCAAACGAGTTTTGGCAGGTGGTTTTGGATATGCATAAAAAAATGGGATAAAGTGATAGAGTAAAATAATTATGATGCACCGACTAATTAGAACATTGCTTGTGGGCCCTGCTTCAACAGAGTCGAAGTTTGCAGGCCAGGCTTTAAGAAATGAGAGAGACCTCTCTCATTTCGAGACTGCGATCAGAGGTCTATCTACAGTTATGCTCCAAGAGGATACGCTTCCCCAGGAGACAAAGAGCTCATTCGACACTGCCTGCACTCTTTTTTTGAGGGGCTCAGATTCAGATCAAACCTCTGAAATAGATCAACGGATCATCCAATATAGACTGGCATCGATAGTATCAGGTGTCCCGGATGAGGCTTGGAGGTCAATAGCGAGACGTTTCGGAGAGCTTGAGGGGTTCTCTTTAAAAACAGGAAAATCATTAAGTGAGAGCTGGCTGCCGAAAATTGATCTGAAGGGAGAGAATGCTAAGCGAATTGGTGGGGTCAGGGCCTTAATGCCCTCTGTGTTTGAAAAGCTTTTCTCGCTCACGACACTATCTGACGCTGATACTAAAGATTGGAGCCAGCTGTTAGTCAAATCGGAACTGCTTGATGCGGAGAGAATCACCTTTGTTCTAAGCGAGCTGGATAAGTCAGATTCAAAGTATCTAACGTGTTCCTGGGAGAAGGGGGTTGATGACGATTTTGTTATTCAATTCGATTTTTCTCCAAGGTTAAAAGTCACCGCCACAATTTTAGCCTATGCAATTGCAAAGGCACTCCGTTCAGACAAGGTGCGTTCAATAGATTTGCATAAGAAACACCTTAAAATCGACCATCAAAGCCTGTTATATATGGAGGGATCGGCAATATTTGAGAAACGATTCAATTCTCCCCTTATATCTAAAAAGGCTGATGACATGATCATCGACATTCAAAAAATACTAGCAAGTCAGGAGGAGAGGGGAAAAATAAAAGAGGGGCTTCTCGCGATGCAGATGCCGCAAAAGATGATCGACTATCTGCTTGACCGCCTGTCATCAATGCGACTCAGCCTGCATATAAATTTGAACATCCTGAAAACAGGCTTAAGTGATGCAGTGAGTACAACCTTTGCGCGCAATACCCTTTTTATTGATATTTCCTCCTCACAATCAGAGCTTCTAAAGTTATCATCCTCACAGATGTGGGTCCTAATCGCCCGAACGTTTTCGATCTGGGTCGAAAGTGGAGGGTGTGCAGGGAAAAGAAAGACTTATTTTCAAACTAATAAGCCCTGCATCGCAATGCCTGCACAGGCGATCATCTTCTCGAAAAAAAGCCCCACAATCTCCTCTCATCCCGATATTCCGGACGAGCTTGTCAACGAATACGTACAACTGTTGAACTGGATCGAAGCGATTCATAAGAGGGACACAAGGAAGTTACCTGGCACTACAGAATTGAAACCGTTTCTTAAGAAAGTAGGACTTTTAAAACCCGAGAGCTATCTGCCGCGAATTTCAGCGCTCCAGTGGATAGGAAACAGGCGCGCTCGTAATATCGTGCTCTCTCAGGCGAGTGCAAGGGGAGGTTTCTGCAAAGGTATTATTTACGAGAATATTAGCGACCTTGCTTTGTTACCACCTATGGAGATGATAGAGGTTGTTCACGTTTGTCAGGAAATAGCTAAATACAAAAAAGATCAATTTGCCAGACATTCGTTATCACCTGAATCAGTACTTTCCATTAAGGAAGATTTAAAAGACAAAACTGATAGTTCCGATGGAATTTCTGAAGTGTTATCCGGTGTCCGATCTTTTCTCCCTGAAAATCCGAATCGACAAAACCTTTGGACATGGCTGCGCCTGATTTGGAATTATGAGATGCTGGCTATGAATCCTATCTCCAGGAAAGGTTTTCATATTATAGGAGAGCAGAAAAAGGTGCTCGGTCCTGATATGGGTAAAGCGATCAGGCGAATATTTCTCCCTCTAATGCAGTCTGGCAGACTTACTAATGTCGAAAAAAGGGTCTTCATAGTCGACTATGCGAAGATCTATTCAGAACCGGAAAAAGTGACTAAAAATGAAAATATCACCTTTCTAAATACAATATTGCCAAAAAGAGAGGCTAAAAAGCTCTCTATTCTGGTAGCTTCCAATGCAACCCTGATGCACTTTGACGGTATTCCTGCCCTTGATGAACACAGATGGGATCTTTGCATGCGCCTTGCATTGACCGCACCGGAGGGCTTGAGCTGGATCACGCTCGGTTCATCGATAGAGACGAATCGGCCGGAGTTAATTGCAGAGGTAGGTGAGGAGAGCTGGTTTGCGTTGAATAAGCACTACGTCAATTCAACATTTGAAAAGCGTAATCAGTATCGAAATGCGCTTAAAATCTTTCGAACACTAGCACAGGAAAATGATCTGTCACTCCCGGATCCACAATCATCTTATCAGGAGATTCGAGCAATCTTTCGCGAGTTTGTGAAACGATACCATCCGGACATAAGAGGGGCTGATAAAGATGTTGAAGGAATTTTTAACAACATTCATCGTGCATTTGAGATTTTGAAGTTGTTTCATCCAGAGAACGGTTCTTAAAATATATTCCTAAAATAGTTGTGAGAATGATGAGGCTAGATGCCATGAGGAGATACTCTTTTAGATAAGCCGAGATGCTTATCATGAAAAGCGCAATGCCGGAGTAGAATAGGGGGATGCAGATTTTGTCGAAGGTTGTTTGTCTTCTATCGGTGGTTTTTAAGAATGGTAGATGTTTCCAAGCGACGAGATTTACAAGTATTGCGACCGCTGCAGTTAAAAACCAACCGGCAAAATTTGTGAGTGGGACGCCGAAATAAAACCCCGGATATACATAGTAGTGAATGCTTCCGAGAAACCAGCGATCACCCATAGTCGCGACTGGGTCGATAATGACGTCGAGAAGCATCGTGAGCAGTCCACCTCCCAGCGTCAAAATCAAGATCGAACCTTTAGACTTTTTTATCTCTTCAAAGAGGCTAAAGCCCGCGAAGATGAGAAAGGGGTAGGATAGGGAATCAAACCAGGGGACGCCTGCAATTAGCATCTCTCCGGCGAGATTGTCGTACCTGTATTTATAGAGGCCGTAAGGAAAACCGTTGTGGATTGAAGAATATTCCGAGAGCCATGCGACCGTATAGCATGAGATCAGCCAGAACAGCGTCCGTCTCCATCCGAATCTCCTGAATCCCAAAAAGAGAAATGAGATGAGAAAGATGAATACGTAAGGCCTTTTTACTACTGTTGTGAATATTTGTTCTAACATAAGTATAAATTACCTTTCAGTAGCTTTTCTTTCCCTGATAAAGCCTAAAATCACAATGAATGAGAATAAGATGAGGAGCGTTACCCACATATTTGATCGTGTGGAATTGATGTTCAATGAACATTTTCCCGAGGATGCACTGTCGGTAATCGTGTGAGTGTCTGTGTCTGTAACCTCCAGGCCATGAGAATCAAAGCCGGAAGTTGTAGCCGTGTTCTCAAGCGGAAAGACAGCAGCATCTGTAATGGTGTAGGTGGTCGTGAATGTTTGAGATCCATTTGCAGCTAAATCGCCGACAGTCTGACTATACTGTTGGCCAAATAGAGGATCAGTTATTTCAACATTGTTGAGTGCTTCACTGCTGTTGTTTGTCACAACGAAAGTGTAGGTGATCGTCTCGCCACTCTTTGCCGCGGCTGGACCGGTTTTTTGAATGTCTATGATCTCTGTTCCAATTGTCATAGTGTGGGAGTTCTGATCGCTAACTGCAGTTCCGGAGCTTAAACCTCTTCCTGAAACGGTAGCTGTGTTGACAAGCGGATTAGCATCAGTAGATTTAATAGTATAATATTCGTAGTGAGTTATTGAGAAATCGACCGGCATATTGCCTAGGCTGATTGTGCCATTTCCAGCGAGAACCATGGGATCTGATAAAACTACACCTGTCAGTGCTTCGTCTCCAGTATTTGAAACCCAGAAGGAATACTGGGCTGTATCACCAACTGCTCCCTCCGTTGGACCAGATTTTTTCAAAGTTATTTGCGGGTTTGTGATTGTTTTTGTGACTTCAAAGCCATCCTGAAGCATTGCACTCTGGCCATCATCGTTTGTCACAACAACATCCCAGAAACCTGGATCTGCAACGAGCAGGAATAGGGTGCACGTGATCTTTGTAGCAGAGACTACTGTCAAGCTTGTACAATTGATATCATCCTCACCCGCCTTTGTTATCTTTGCAGTTGCACCAGCTCTAAAATTTGTTCCAGCCAGATTTGTTATATTTACAATAGCGTCTCTAATGCCAGTTGACGGAGTGACGGCAGTCACAGTCGGAGTCGGCTGTTCTACAGTAAATCCGCCCGTCAAAGGGGTCGGCGTTTCAGCCCCTGTTATCACATTGACATCGCGAGCGCTCAAAGTTGCATCTGCCGCAATTGTAATGTTTGCAACAGCGTGAGTAGCATCTGTTACAGTAGTGCTGTTGAGGGTTATGCCAGTACCGGAAAATGTAGCTACGGATGTCCCATTTACAAAATTAGTCTCAGTTCCCAAAATTCTCACATTGAGTGTTTGTCCCTGATCTCCGGTCGTTGGGTTGATGCTCGTTATTGTAGCTGCTGCAAGACTGCTTTGTGCAAAACAGATGGAAAAAAGAAGTGAAAGAAATAAAACGAACGGCGTGATTTTTATTTTCATCATTTCTCCTAAGAAGATTGTCTGTTGTTTTTACGTAGGGGCGGGTTTGAAACCCGCCCTTAAAAAAATCATTACAATATTCAATCGCAAGGCATGCAGTTACCGTTTATATCTCTGCCGCATTCGCATTGTTCGGGACATGGAAGACATTCGTCATCTATGTCAAAGCCGCAGGGACAGGACTTCGGGCATTGCAGGCACGCGCCATCGATGTCGTAGCCGCACCTGCATGGATTTGTCGGTGATTCGCAGGGCAGGCAAGTGCTGTCATAATCATATCCACACGGGCACACTTTCGTTGAGTCTGCCCTTAGTTCATAATTTCCGCAAAGTAACAGAAATGGAATCGCTAAAGTAATCAATAATATTTTTTTCATTTATCTACCCCCGTTGTGAGAAGCGATTCTGTTTTATCTCTTCGAATATCTTTTTCTCGAAGGCCGATCTGTCCTTCCTCTCATAAAAGACCATGGCTATGAATGAGGCTGCTACCGTGGCGACTAAGATCGCATCCTGAGCGCCGGCAATGGCGATTAAACAAAACCCGGCTCCCAGTATGCACGCCATTATTTGAAAAAATATCTTCTTAGGTTTCATCTCGAAGGTGTGGAGCATGTTGAGTACCGAGTAGAAGTAGGGGAGGATCGTCAAGAGGACGGCGATCGATATCACGTTGCCAAATAAAGTTTGAGCGTTTTTGCTCTTCGAGAAGAACATTAGGATGATCATGAGAATGCTCATCATTGTCGAGATCAGTATTATTCCCGCCGCGGGGATATTCCTCTTGCTGATCCTGCCGAATATAGCAGGAAGCATCTTGTCGTGAGAGGTTCTTGCGCCTGCCTGAGCGACGAGCATCATCCATGATCCAAGCGATGTCAGACAGCCGAATGCGACCAGGGCCGAGACGATTTTGGAGGCCCAGGGACCTACGATGTGAGCAACGGCCAGCGAAAATGGAGCGCCGGATGCTGCGACTTCGTGAGCCGGAAACATGCCGGATATCGCTGTGCATGATGCAACATATACAAGTGCCGCGATCCCCGATCCGATCATCGTCGCCATTGGAATCGTTTTGGTGGGTTTATCCACGAGGCTCGCGTCAGTCGTAGCGCTCTCCACACCGATGAAGCTCCACAGACAGAGCAAGACGCCTGAGACGACAGCATGGAAATCGCCCTTCGGTGAGATATTCCAGTTTTCGACGAAATGAGATGGCTCGAAATAGTAAAAGCCGCCGATGCCGGTGAGGACGACTGGAATGAGCAGGAGTGCGACACCGATCGCCGTAAGTTTGCCGATCCAGCTCGCTCCCAGAAGATTCAAAATTGCAAATATCCAGACGATCGCTATTGTAGCTATCCCCCCCATTATCGGATCTGTTAATGCAGGAAAAAATACTGAAAGATAAGTGACGCCGGTGATCGCAATGGCTAAGTTTCCTATCCAGTTAGCATGAAAATAGAGCGTGCCAGCCTGATAACCTAAGATGGGAGCAACCTCTTCGGAGTACGCGATTGGCCCGCCCTCTTGCGGATTGGTTGTCCCGAGTTTTGCAAAGACATATGCAAGTGATAGCGCGCCTAAGATTGCGATTGCCCAACTGATAATAGTGATCGAGCCGATGGCAGCGAGATTTGAAGGCAATAGGGCTATGCCAGAGCCCATCATGTTTCCCGCGACAACAGCCGAACAGGTGAACAACCCCATTTTCTTCACAGTTTTTGAATTCATTGTCCCCCCAGTTTTAAAACTTTTTCGATTTTACTTGCTTTTGATATCCGATGCAAGAATGCAATCGTAATTGTTTTTTTTAGTGAATTTTTCTATTTTCGTGTTACTATGACGAAATTTCGTAATGAAAAACCAAAGGGGGAAAGATGAAAAATTGTTTTAAAGTGTTTGGAGTTTTGGCTGCATTCTGTTTGTTTTTATCCTGCGGTAGCAGCGGGACTGGTACCACAGGACAACAGGCAGCTGAAAATTCTATGGATGCCTTCATTGCGTTACTCTTTACTGATGCAGTCACCCCTTGTACCGATGGACTAGCTGCCAACTGTAACTGTCCGGGTAGCGGCACTGTTTCCGGTACGGATACTCAATACACCTTTGCTAATTGTACGGATACATCCGGAAATAATTTTAACGGTACGATAACATTGGATCAGGTGAACGACACTGTCAGTGCAAACTTTCCCAC
The DNA here is from genome assembly GCA_043818055.1 of Pseudomonadota bacterium. Classification (GTDB taxonomy): domain Bacteria; phylum UBA10199; class UBA10199; order 2-02-FULL-44-16; family JBDRGF01; genus JBDRGF01. The sequence continues at coordinate 25,311 of JBDRGF010000029.1, forward strand.
TTTTGATCAATGCACTAATGTCACAGCTCAGAACATCCCAGGAAACGACGCTGCCGATTGTGCCGGCACTATAACAGGAACGTGCGCAAGTGAGACAGTTACGTGCACTCTTGTAGATGATGGCGAGGGTGGTTGCGATTGTAATTTTTAACGTCTTGTTTTTTTTGTAGGGGCAGGTTTTAAACCTGCCCTAGTTTGTTTTAGGCAGGGCACCTACAATTAACCGAGGGGTCGGTATGCCCCCACACTTAACCAAAGATCTTCTTCCAGATCGATTCTTCGAAACCCTGTTTATTCTGCGACAATTCAGCAATGAGTTTTTTCCATCCCATCTTTTGAGCGCGCTTTAGCATCAGTCGAAAGCCGTTGCCATAGGTCGGGTCATTGTTCTCCATCAGGCTTTTGATGAGAAACCCAGACAGTTCCGATTTATCCCGCTTGTAGATCCAGTACGATGCGAGGTTGCAAATCCCCTCAGTGTGCATAGGGCTCAACTTGAAATCGTTTTCATTGAGCCATACGTGCATCAGTTCATGAGCCACTATTCCTTCAAATTCGATCCTTGGCAGTCCGTGGAGTATATAGATCATATGAACCATGCCGGTGCGGCGATTGTTTTTGAATTGAAACTCTGTCCTAGTCAGTCCTTTGGCCAGATCGTATGTCGATTGGTTGCTCAGCGCTATCTGATCGACGAGGTGGATCTTAGTGTTCTTCGGAATATCTTTAAATCCGATTTTTTCAAGCTCGGACTGGACTTTACGCTTTGAAAAAGAGGCCTTGATCGATCCCTTGATAGCAGTCCTGTCGCAATAGCCACAGATAGCCCGGCCATCTGTATAAACATGCCCTCCTGATGAAGTCTTGGGAGATATGATTCTGCTGCACGAGTTGCAGATGTGGCAGTTGTGGAATGCGTGGGCACTCTTTCCCCACGGGTCCTTAATATATGTGCCTTCGAGTATTTCCCCACACACGTCACATTTTTTATCTGTGTTTTTTTTAATCCGATTGGACATGACGGAAGAGGATTATCACGTGAGAGTCAAAAGAGCAAAATGAATATGATCTGTGGAGCTCTAAAAACTATTTTGTTTTGTTCTTCGCGTTATCACTGCTTGTGAGCCTGTTGCTGAACTTAGTTGCATATTTGAATTTTGTAGGGGCGGGTTTCAAACCCGCCCGAGATTGTCTTTAGGGAAGGTTTGAAACCTGCCCCTACACTACCAAATACTTTAATAGATAAATTTATTTCTCAACGCCAGGATCCATCATCTTTCCCATGAAGAGTATAGCGTTCGATCGTTCGTCCTGAATCACGAAGATGAACGGTCTGTCAGCTGTGAAGACAAAGATGTCGTTCTCAGACGGTGCCATGACGGGTACGATATCAACAGCGGTCGCTGCAGCAGCCTCAGTCCCTTCTTCATTCACATCTACATAGGTCTGATGGATCACATCATTTATCATGAGCGGGAACTTTGAGCAGATTCCCGGAAATGTGGCATAATCTGAGAATGCCAATTGCACCCCCATCTTCTCTAGAACATCTTTGAGTTTCTTTTTGTAATCCATTGTAAAGCGTGGAAATGAGAGCCGTACATCGCCATATGTAAAGGATGTCATCCACTTTTTCCAGTCGTCGATTGTGATTCCTTTAACAAAATCATCGATCATTATGCCTTCATTGGGGAGGATTAGTATCATCGAAAGCTTGTCATTTGTGTATGGCAGCTTCACCGCAAGAAAGTTGTCGCCCTTTAGGTGATGATATTCATTTTTCTGATACATCATAGGGACGCTTTTTTTGGTATCATTGGTGACATGAAACGATTGTTGTTCTGTCATCTCTTTGTCAAAGAGATCTTTCCACGTTGCTTTGAAATAGAGGGTATTGATGAGGATAAGAAGAGAATTGTCGGAGAGTTCGCTTAGGAGATTTTTTATTTTACCTTTGGTCTCATCTTCCACCCACGCGTTTATTGTCTCGAGAGATTTCGGATCGGAGAAGGGGAGCGTTTCAAATTTAGCGTCATAGTATTTTTTATTCATCTCTACGAAGTCAGCGTTGATCATTTCATCGGTCTTGTCGTTTACCCAACCAGAGTTTGCTACATCGAGTTCGATCTTGGGATCGACATTGTCGATGCTTGCTGCTAAGTATCTGAACTGTTCATTTAGTTTATCCAGGCTCATGTCTTCAAACTTGAGCGCTGATGCCATCTCGTCCTTTGTCTTGTCTGAGGCGCCGTTGTAAACCATTGCCATGAGGAATGATATGCTTGCGGGAGAGATGAAGAGATTTATATCTGGTTCCATCCCGACCATCTCTTTGAAAAAATCCAGGGCGAAAGTGTTGTTCGCATCTACAAAATTCTTATCCAGAGAGAATGCGCTTTCATCGGAATTAATATTATTATCATTGTCTTTCTTGTCATCGGTGGCAGAGCTCCCCTTGTTACAACCTGATAATGCGATCATGAGTACAACGATCAATACTAAGAATCTCTTTCCCATATTCCCTCCCGGATAGTTGTTTGTGATCTATATATCGGTTTGGCTTTTGGAAAGTTGCGTACTATTTTAAGTTTTGTGGAGATTGCGGTATGTTTATTATCCGGCGGAGCCGTGCAGTTCCCGAGCTCCCCTTTCGAATAAGTTTATGACCTGTGCGATAGCTGAGAGGGCGGCCTCTTCTGGTAGTCTCTTTGGCACCGCGGTGTTGACGGCTGTGAGGCAACTGATGAGTAGCTCAGCCACACCGGGAAACCCATGTGTTAAGAATCTGTTATTTATGAAGCCATGGGTGTTGTCACCAAGTGCGAGTTGCAATATGCCAAACAGCGAGCTTAGATCGATTCCCTCTCCATGGTTTTCTACTGGGTGGATGAAATGCTCAGCCCCTTTTATCGCAATGGCGATGCCTGTCAGAGAGAGATAGTTGAGATATCGTGGATCAGCATTTTCCGGTGGAAAGATGAAATTCTTTGTCTGATATCCCTCTCTTTGAGTCTCCTGCACATATAACATCCCAACAGGTGTGCTAACGCGTGGAATTATCAGGGATAAATCATCAGGAAGGTTTGTTGCCCTGCTTTTTTTTATTTTTGGCTGGAAACGTCTTTTGAATTCCGTGCCGAATTTCCAAAGTATCTCCCCCATGTCATGCCGGTCGTAGTCGCCGTCTATCCAAAAATCTCTCGAACAGCTTCCCTCGAATATTCTTCCTTCAAAGGAGAGGGCTCTGATTCTCGTAATAGGTCTGAATAAAGGTGGCTTATGCGGCCCCATAAAGTCTGTTTCGAACTTTCCAACTTTTAGGTTTGTAGCTCCTGCTATCTTTGTCATGGCCTCCATGCTTGCCCTGGGAACATGTACGAAAGAGGTCTGTGGTCTGTTTAAAAAAACATTTTGTGGTGTGAAGTGCGTAGTTGATGTGGAATTATAAATTCCTTGTGGAGCCTGAAGGGGTCTTAAAGGGATAATCTTGTTTGTCATAATTTATACGTTTTGTTAGCTATAAAACTGTATAAATTATTCTTATCGGTTTATAAGAAAAAATTCAAGAAAAAAATTACTTTTTGCGAAACAAATCTTTTATTCCATGACCTATTCCCTGGATTTTGCCCTTTCCCATCTCTTTTAAAATGTTTTTGTGGATGGATGGCAGCATCTTTTTCAAGATCATCGCTATTATTTTGGTAGTGTCGACGCTTCCTCCTTCTCCAACGTCATTAATTATGATGTCGGAAAGCTTGATGGTAATAGCCTTATGGCCCGGGATATCCGGATACCATCGAACGGTGGGCGCTTGTATGATAAGGGTTTTGATTACGAATTTTTTTCCGTCGGATTTTTTGTCATCACCTGAAGGGCTTTCTGCGTTTTTCTGAAGCTGATCGATATTGCTCCATTTTCTCCCCGATTCTATATAGTTGATTGCTGGACTTTTGATTACGACCCGGTTTACCTCAATAGTCTTTTTAAAAATCGCCATCGGTTTCATTTTCACGGAGATCTCGGGCGCGTACAAAGCATCGCCTCTGCCAAACCCTTTGGGGTTTCCGATGCTAAGGTCTGAAATGAGGGCACTTCCCGATAGCGGGGATATGTAGACTTTTCCAAGAACAAGATCTGCCTGAAGAGTCTTTTTACCCAGCCTCTCAGCGCCAAATTTCACGATAGATCCGAGTGAGAGTGGCAGGACGACAAATAGCAACACGAAGATGACAACAAATACGGCGAGAGCGATAACTTTTTTCGGTGTAAAAATTTTCATATTACCCCCTATAGTTTTTTGATAGTATGATTTTACATAATTGCAGTGCTGTTGACGAGTGTTTTTTATCTTTTAAAATCGGTTGCCAGAGTGTAAAATGATTTGTAGCTCGTGCAAAATAAAATGACTGGTTTTATAATATTGCTTTTGTAGGGGCAGGTTTTAAACCTGCCCGAAAATGTGGACGTGGGCGGGTTTGAAACCCGCCCCTACAAATCAGTTATTTTGTTTTACGGTTGCTATAACAACTAAAAGGATCAGATGATTCATCCAAAAGATGCGATAAAATTTTGTCCCTATTGCGGAAGTGAAAAGTTTAAATTCCGGAATGATTTATCTTTTATCTGTACTAAATGCGACAAAGAGCTCTTCATCAATGCTGCATCCTCAGTTGTAGCCGTAATTTACGACGATCAAAGAAGATTGCTTTTCTGCACGAGGGGGAGGGATCCTCACAAGGGGATGCTCGACCTTCCCGGTGGTTTTATAGATCCGGGTGAGACGGCAGAAATAGCCCTACATCGCGAGATGAAAGAGGAGCTTGGAAAAAATGTCATCAGCCATTCGTATCTTGGATCGTACACAAACGAGTATCCGTATGGTGGGCTTACCTATTATACGCTAGATCTGGTCTTTGAATGTAAGCTCGATAGCTATGAAAATATATCGGCGATGGATGATGTTTCGGCGGTGGAATTTATATCCCCCGAGACCGTTGACATCGATTCGATCGGCTCGGAGTCGATAAAGAATATTGTCAAGTCGATCATTAAAAAGAATTGAAAATATGAAAAAGAAAACTCAGATCAAATGCATTTTTGTCGATATCGGAGGAGTTCTTCTTTCCAAGGGTTGGGGACATGAATCGCGCATGGATGCTGCAAAGAAGTTTTGCGTCGATTATGATGAAATGGAATCCAGACATTGCAAAATCTTCAGCAAGTACGAGAAGGGGTTGATCAGCCTTGATGAATATTTAAAGGCGATAATCTTCTATAAGAAGCGGTCGTTTACTAAAGGTCAGTTTAAAAGATTCATATTGGCACAATCGAAACCTGTTAAGCGGATGATCTCGTTGATGCGCAAATTAAAATCGAAATATGGACTGAAGATAGTAGCGGTGAACAATGAAGGGTTGGAGCTCAATTTACATCGAATCAAAAAATTTAGGCTAAATGCCTTTATCGATTTTTTCGTATCATCGTGCTTTGTTCATCTCATCAAGCCTGACAAAAATATTTATAAATTAGCGCTGGATCTTGCTCAAATTCCCGCGGGTCAGGTGCTCTACATCGATGACCAACAGAGTTTAGTCGATATTGCAGTGTCATTAGGAATTAAAGGTATTTGCCACACCGACTATGAATCGACATTGAGCAAGCTTGGAAGATTCGGATTGAAGGTTGTATGATGGAAGATGAAGGCTCTAATAAAGGATGTGAAATTATGAATATGAAGGCAGCAGATTTGATTGAGTTGCTGGGATTGACTCCTCTTCCGGAAGAGGGTGGGTTTTACAAGGAGACGTATCGAGCATCCGGTGAAATACCGCAAAGTGAATTGAAGGGCCACGAGGGGAGTCGAAACTATTCAACTGCGATATACTATCTCATCACGCCGACCGAATTTTCAGCGCTGCACAAACTTCCGCAGGATGAGGTCTTTCATTTTTATCTGGGCGATCCCGTCGAGATGATTCAAATAGATGAGAACGGAAAACTAAAAACGATCATCATGGGTCAGGATATAAAAAATAGTCAGCAATTACAGGTGATCGCTCCAGGAAATGCATGGCAGGGTACGAGGCTTGTCGAAGGTGGAAGCTGGGCGCTACTAGGAACAACAGTGGCACCAGGATTTGATTTCAAAGACTTTCAAGTATCTTCGAGAAGAGAGTTGATAGAAAAATATCCCACTCATGAGAAAAAAATAGTCGAGTTTACGAGATATAGTGAATCAACCCGCTCCCCCATCCCCTCCTTATCAGAGGCTGTTGCCGAAGTGTCTTAAAAGAGCAAATATGCTTTTTCTATATTTGTCATTCCCGTGAAAACGGGAATCCAGAGGTTTTATTATATATGGATCCCCGATCAGAGTCGGGGATGACAGTTCGCCAACAGCCTCTATCAAGGAGGGGAGTTGATTCAGCAACAGCCTCTTTCGCAGGGATGGTGCGCCAGGATAAATCTGGTCAGACTTGTAAGCTGAAAGGAGTTTACCATGTGAATTGTCCATACGACATGTAGCTAAGGAGGCGACAGGTCGGAGTAATCCGGGTGTCGAAGCCCTCCGCAGC
>JBDRGF010000030.1:0-19692 GCA_043818055.1 Pseudomonadota bacterium
ATCGAGTAGGAGGAGGGTCTAGGTGATAGACCCTCCGACCTCTCACACCACCGTACATACGGTTCCGTATACGGCGGTTCATGTAATCGTTCTAGAACAACAAACCTCTTTTAGCAGTGATACGAGTCCAAGTGAATCAAAGAATCGTTTTGGGTATGCCTCATTCATATGTGACGCACCCGAATTCCACCAAGCACCCCGACCATTCCATGCGCTTCGTCTCGCCCGTTCAGGAGCCAGACCCGCAGCTATTAGCCGCTTATATCTCGTCCTTCCGCGCTTCCATTGCCGCCACAAAATGCATCGGAGTTTCCGCCGTAGCCAGCCATCCAGTTCTTCTAGTATGCCCTTCACTTCCGTCATTCGGAAGTATTGTGCCCATCCTCGAAGAACAGGACTTAATTCCTCACGAATAAACCGCCCGAGATTTCTCCCGCGTCCGGCCCGAAACAGTTTCTTCACTTTATCCTTCATCCGTTTCACTGATTCCTTTGCCACCTTAAGACGTGGTGTTCTATTCCTCGTCATCGTGTAGCCCAGAAACTTTCGATTCCATGGCCTATCCACTGCGCTTTTCTTCTCATTCACTTTCAGTCGCAGCTTCTTTTCCAGAAATCGCGTGAGGCCATCTTTCACCCGTTCGCCTGCTGCCTTCGACCTAACGTATACATTACAGTCGTCCGCATACCGGCAAAACTTGTGCCCACGGCGTTCTAGTTCTTTGTCCAGATCGTCCAGTAGAATATTCGAAAGCAACGGTGATATCGGTCCCCCTTGCGGAGTCCCTTCTCCTCTCGCTTCCTCTATTCCATTTACCATCACTCCTGATGTCAAATATCGCCTGATTGTCCGAAGTATTGCTTTGTCTCCTATTCTTCTCGCTATCCGCGACATCAGTACATCATGGTTCACCCGATCAAAGAACTTTTCCAGGTCCATATCTACTACCCATTGTCTCCCTTCGGCTACATATCCTCGCGCTGCGCGCACTGCTTCATGTGCACTACGCTTTGGCCGGAATCCATAGCTCGATTCTGAAAACGTTGACTCATAAATTGGACTCAATACCTGGTGGATTGCCTGCTGAATCAGTCTATCTACCACTGTCGGAATGCCAAGCTTTCGCATTCCTCCCCCTGCCTTTGCTATCTCCACTCTAAGCACAGGTTGTGGTTTATAAATCCCCTTCAACAGTTCCTCTTTGATTCTCGGCCATTGCTCTCTCAAGTATGATCGTAACTCGCTCACTGCCATCCCATCTATTCCGGCAGATCCCTTGTTCCGCTCCACTCGCTGCAACGCCTTGTTCATGTTCCCGCGTTCGACCACCGCTATCATCAGGTCTCTTGCCTTCGGAGGAAGGTTGTCTCTCCTCACCGTGGTGCTTGACGCGCTCGTATCCGTCCAAAGTGGCTTCCGGCCACCGCATCCTGATACTCGCTCCGGCTTCTCTTCCCTCTTGTCTGCGTCTCTCTCACTCATCGAGATTTGAGCCTTTCTCCTCGTTTACATGTTCAGGCCTTCGGTCGGGTCGATCAACCTACTATGCCCTCTGCTGACTTCTGCCGCTCCATCCCGATACCTCACGACATCGGTTGCCTCTCATAGGCAGAACGACAGATCTCCCCGGGTAATGCGCTCCCGCCTTCACGCTTATGCCTGTTGCATATACGACTGAACGTTCCGTACAGGTACTGGACTTTAACGATATTTGCCGTCTCATCCCGTTCAGTCGCCTCTATGCAATTCCTGTTCGTCAGGCCAGCGCTTTGCCTGCGGCTTCCTTCAGATTCCGCCTCACGACGGACACCCTTGCCGTCCGGCTACCGCTTCCCCCTGTCGGGTGCGGAGAGTACTTTCAACTCCAAGCGGGTGCGCCCTGCCGGGCGCACAAAAGAAAGGGTACATGCGTCATTAAAAATGGCCCACGTACCCCAAATCTGATATCCGTTCAATTAAACAATATCTTTGCCCACAGCGGCTTGCTGCACAGTGTGGATTTGCTTATTCAGATCCGTTATCTCTTTTCCACCGTCGGCCAGGCGATAGGTCTCTTGAAAAACATCCGGCTGAATACCGCGAGCCTCTTGTCCCGGCTGCAATAGGACTACGCCGCCATTTTCAAAAAGTTGAGCTGTAACGGTTACAGTTTCAAGTTGAAAAGGCTCCTGAATGTACACAGCCGATGAGACATCCCTAGCATCCCTCTTCATATGACCAAAGACCTCACTATAAGCCTGAACTAAGCATGCGTTCCGATCGACTGGGGTCATATACCTGGCGATGAAACCACGATCTGAGTTATACATATCCCCAATACCAACCTCTGTCTCCGCTATCTTAAGAAAAGTTTTCAATGAGGTTAAAGATAGCTCCTCCGGATTTCCTAAACCAACATATGCTGCATACAACTGAAGTGCTTGATCCACAGTCACCTGATTCATAATGATAACTGCATTTCCGTCACCAGCAGCTGCTTGCCATGCACTATCCTTGGCGTTCCAGAAAACTATACCCTTCTTTCCCTGCCAATCTACTATCAATTGTCCCGCCTTATCACTCCCCGCCGGATAGACAAGCGCCTCGCCAGCGGCGCCTAATGCCGGCACCGGAATAACAAATTTCTGCGCCGCGCTGATCACCTGTGTTCCACGGCTAAAATCAATCTTTGCTGCATTCACTACTGGTAAACTTCCGATTGCCATCTTACCCTCCTCGTTTTTTGAAACAAAAATTCCTTTTCTCTATATTCGCCAAACCATTTGGCAATCCCGCTTATTGCTTATATTTGAGCTAATTTCAAGTCTTCATTTATCAATACAAATGAGGCTTAATCCCCTCGGCGATCTCCTCCCCAGTATAATGTCTCGCCATCTCCGGATGATTTTTAAGAAATTTATCTGTGCCCATTCCCGACCCTGCCAGGGGAAATGTTGGAATCCCCGCCTTATGCGCCATAAGCAGTTCCTGTTCGATGACACCGCCCCCAGACACAGTGATAAAGAGATCTATTGCATTAAGAAATGGGACCGATTTTCCAAACCAATCGTTTCCGGCACAAGTAACAGCTGGAGTGCCGAGATCATCACCCTTTCCTTCATTTGTGATAAAACCGATCAGTTTGAATTCAGGAAATTTCTCTCTGATCAATCTGTGAAGGATTTGTTCCACACCATAATCTGTTCCACCAGTTGCAAACATCACCTTCCTGGGATCCGATCGTTTGAGTAGATCCCGAAATACATTTTCAGTCAATTCGGGATTAAATTGCGAAATTTTAGATGAACCGCTCACACCGATAATCATCCGTCCTTCTGCGTAGGCCCTCACTTCAGAGAGCTTTACCAGCTTAATATCCTGCCTGACACGAGTGACCCATTTCTCCAATCGATTTAACTTCAATGATTTGTTTAATTTTTCAATCAGTGTGTCGTTGTCAAAAGTTTCAAACTCATCAACTCCGTCAAACACGGGAGAATTGTTCAATTCACTGTAAACATAAATCGGGCGATTTTGATTTTCCATCTTGGATAATAGACTTCCGTTAGCTGATGGATCACCGAAAACGACAATAGCGTGTGAATTTGTTGCAGCCACAGTGTTATAGGTACCCCATCCACTTCCCCTTGAGACGATATAGTCGACCGCAGGAAGATCTGCATTATCAGGTTCTACAATGATGATGGTCTCATAGCCATATTTCCTCATCATTTCGATCATCGTCTGGGGTGTGTTCGACGGTATTGTCAAAAAGAGCTTCTCTGGATCCGATTTCTTGAGAAATTCCTTGAATGATTCCATTGCAGATTCAGAATCCTTTGATGGAGGAACAACGTAGAGAATATGTTTATGTCCCATCATCGATTGGAAATCATTATAATCAACCCGCTTTCTCTGTTGCGAAACAACTTTAAAATCATCAGTACTCATTCTTAAACCCATAATTTCCCTTCGTGTCGTATCGGAAACCGACTGAGCATTTCTGATTAGTACTGAATTTCTGACGGGATGGGTAACATCAAAACGATGAAGTTTTCCTGATACATCATATACACCAGAGATTCCAAGCTGTAAAAACCAGCTATTTAACAGCGATTTTAAATGTGAATAGGCATTCTCTCCGCTGATCTTCTCCACCAGCGATTCTTCACCACCAACTACATCGGATACGAAAAGCCCGGGCGTAACAGATATATCTGGATTGTCACGGACGGCTTCGACTATCGCCTGAAAAATGTGTGCCGATTCAACATCCACTACGGAATTTCCTACATCACAGCTTTTTCCAAACCATCTACGGGACTCCTCTAGCGGTGAATCGACAGTGACATTATCCCCGATTTCAAAAAGTGGGAAGTCCGAACCCAGCATTGGAACAAAGACTGCGGATTCCGGCAATGCATGCTGTTTGCCATCATAGCTTGATTTCCTGAAAATCTGATATGATCCCACAGGAGACTCGGAGCTCAAGGATCCACCCGCCCCAGCAAGCAAGAGATGCGTAGCACCATTATCCAAGAGGGCTCGCACTGCCTCTCCGGCCAATGATCCATTCGGCATTCTCAAAGCGATGACACCTACACTTGAGCGACCGGCATTTGCACCGGTCACCTCTGCAATGAGATAGTCAAAGGTAAAGGGGCCTATTTGATATTGTGTTGGCTTCAATGTTTCGTAGGCTATTCCCTCATCACCCTCAATTCCTGCAAGTTTACCCAAGATTTCCATCGGCCACCAGCGTTGTCCTACAATGACGATGCGAGGTTTCACCGGAAGTTTTGCAAGTTCCCGGTGGAGCGTTTCAATTTGAGGCTTTAATGCCTGTTCAAAAGTTCCCCGCGTCCTGATACAACGAACGTCGATTCCTGCATATTTGAGCTGCCAAAGCTGGTGACGAAAACGGCTTGGATTATTGATCCCGGAGATCACAACCGTCGAGCTGGCAGTGCCGTTTTTAAAAAGATAAAATTCAGTTGAGGTTGGACTATCGACCTCCCCTTTTAAAGTTAAAGATGGCTCCTTGCTTCGATAATAGGCAAGCATGTCCTCCTTAGGACCGATGAAAATCTCTATATCGCAATCAGGATGTTGAAGGAGACCTATGATCGTACTTCCAAGTCGATTGTTCAGATAACCATTGATATCATGCATCGTATGATCAGATGGTCTTAATGGTGTATCTATGATGGTCATTGGAAGAGCTTCTCCTTCATCATAGTGTTTCAATATTTCGGGATGATCTATTTCAGCAAAATGGAAACGACTCGAGACAAACAAAACCTGATTGATCTTATTCTCAAATCCACGATAACAGTCACCCAAAACCTCTTTGACTATTTTTTGTGCTCTATCACGCCATATTTGTGGTGAAAGATTTTGTAAATACAACTCATCAAAAAAACGTTTTTCAATTTCATCAACGATTTTTTTATCTATGCTCTGAAGCTTTTCTCGTATTTTTTCGACAGCGACCTGAATACGTTCGAGATCGCTGCGTTGTTTCACCATGGTATCCATCGCAATAATCTGACCATCCGGCAAGGCGTGGGCATTTGGAATATCCGCAATAGCAACTGGAGAAGCGGCAGTGGCTGAATTAAAAATGCGACTTCCTATAAAGGCAAGTGCACTGGGGCCAAGTTCTCCGATACAATTTTCAATTTCTGCAATAGCGCTAATCTGTGGCGTTCCTTCTGACCCTCGTTCAGTTAATAATGGGGTCATCACATTCTCAGCCCATCTCGATATTTGATTGTAAAAATCGGAATCTCGCTGCTTAATTTGTAAAAGCTGATCTGCAGCATTCTTCATGCCTTCAACAATCGACGATTGATCAATCCGAGGAAAGGCACACAATTGCATGATACCAGAAAGTCGACCTTCAAGCGCACGGTCGTCTTGGCCGTTCTTTTTTAAACCATACTGTATGAGACAGAGCGCTGTTGTCCCAAGCGCCAGATCATTCAGTGAGTGTGTGGGAAAAGCGAGCTGGGTTCTGAAACCAACCGGTCCCTTATTGAAAAGTGTTTTTGCTAATATTGACATATTTTACCATGCATTTATCATATTCATTATCGGATGTTTCCTGAAATTTGTTGCTTAAAAAACAACATTTTTTACAACCTTTAACCTGTTGTATATATTAGGTTTTTGTAAAAAACGTCCTTGATATTTTTTTCAAATATCATCTTTAATACACAATATCAGGATTATTGAATTTGAGTGGTGCGCTTGGGTCGATGATAATCCTCGCACTCGTTCTATTATCGAGAACTTTTCTCATTCGAATCTCCTCACAAAGGGCATCGCGGACAGTGAAATCTAATGTAACGCCTCTATTTCTTCTCGATATTTCATGAAGGGGAAATTTTTTTCCCAATCCTGTTTCCATAAAGTCGGGATAGGACATTGTATATGATCCTTTGGAATCCAGGTGTTCATATCCATTGCCACGATCAATCAACACCTCTGAGAGACTTCCCTTTGCATCAACTTTATAGTTTAATCCTGAGAAATGAAGTAGCAGTGAACGTTTCCCCGAACCATTTTTTGAAACATCGAGGGAGTACTCGATCATTTCACACAGCGCAGCGCCTGAAATCTCACAGCATCGCACCTTATTTGGAAAGGGCAAAACAGCTCGAAGATCAGCTTCAGTAATATAACCCTCATATAATCCATCTCTGATGTTGCCCGCAAAATCGACACTCACATCCGTCCCACTCATTCTCCTCACGGCATCCGTCACGATATTCATGAGGGCGGTAGAGCGTGTCGACTTTCCCTCGATCCCGATCTTTTCAGCACAACTACCTATCACTTCAGAATTCAAAGATCTTAAATCAGATGATTCAGCGATTTCCTGATATTTTTCATTTAGCTTAATCCTACTTCGCTCAATGTCGACTAGTGTATGAGAAATGTTTTGTATATTTCCTTTATCACCAATTCTAAAATCGACGATTCCCAACATTAAACAGTAAAGACCAGCATGGACAATATGTGTCTTTCGAGAACCATGATCGACAATTTTATATACCTGATTGTGCGTGTGCGCCCCCAATATCAGATCGATATCAGGAGAGGCCAATTTCTGATCAAGAGGAAGGCCACAGTGTGACAAGAGCACGGTCGTCACCGACCTTCCCTTGTACAAATCCTTGATCACGCTAATTTTGTGATGAAGACGTTTTTTTAGGTTTCCCTCCACAACAGAAGCAGAATGATTAAACCCTTTTTGCTCGTGGTAGCTGAACTCATGAATCAAATCTGGCGAAGTCAATCCGATATATAGGACGAGGTGACCATTGATCTCAGTAACAGCACCTGGAATTATGGATTTTGAATCATACAGTTGTTGAAGTGCTGAACCATTTTCAAAAGTGAGATTGGAAACCATGAAGGGAAACTTCGCACGAGATATCGCCTCAGCTAAAATCGATTCATCACCGACAAGGGCTTGTTTTTGCATCTCGTACGCTTCTATAAGTTTTTTATATTCCTTCGCTGACAGATCACCCGACATATATCGTTCATGAAGGATAGCTATGCGTTCTTTCAGGTCTTTTAATCCCGCATTCACATAATCAAGATCATGATAGTCAAAATCGTGATTTCCAACAGCAGAAGCGGTAAACATCATTTGATTCATCATGTTAATTATTTCAAACAACGTGCCCACAGACTCTCCTCCCTCGACATTGTCGCCAAGGGAAAAGAGCGCATCGAGTCCTCCATTGTCACGTAAACTGCCAACTAGAGTGCCGATTTTAGACAGACGTTGAATCCGGCCATGAATATCACCAATATAGGCGAAGCGAATCTGACCGTCAGGACGTTTGAGTGACCTGAGATCTCCCGACACATAATCAACGCATACTGATGTCGTCTCTCCACGAGTGATCATGGGAGCATTTGTGTCCACAGAATCGCTAGTCAATACTGAGTAGTTCTTATAGAGAAGGGGATGGGGATGTAATTCAAAGAGACCATCAGCCCTGTTACTTTGTATTTGAATCTCATGATTAAGAAGCTCAAGAGCTTGTGATCGAAATGTGACAACCCCCTTTGCACCAGCTTCCGAGGACTCCGTAGCCCAATTTACCGCCCGCATGAGAAAATGCATCCGTTTGCGATTATAAAGCTGAGCTATCCTCCACGGACATTTTTCATCGAGCCAATATGAAAGACGTTCCTTTCTCAACTGGATTGCCTTTGCAAGATCTCTCCGTCCCAAATTGTCGAATGTTTTAATTAAGGCATCACAATATTTATCATGTTCTCGCTGCAACGTATCACAAAATAGTGAAATTGCTCCTGCGCGATCAGCATATTTCAGTTCATGATGGAACAGACACATCTCCATCAAAAAACCCTCTTTGAAATTGTCGATATTGAGAAGTTCCTGCAGAAGAGTGGAGTTATCCCTTTCAAACCCATAAGCCAATTGTTCCAGAGAAATGTTCCCTTGATCCCAATGCATCAGTCGGGATTTGTCAAAATCGAGTATAAAAGGTTCGCCCGTATTCGTATCAAATTCGATTCCCCATTCATTGAGATCTCTATGAAGCACTCCTTTTATATCCATAAAAAGAATCGTGGAGATGAGCTGGGTCATGACAGCATTATTTGTTAAGAGATGAAGGCCGCTTTCATGGGAAGCGATTGTGGTGAGATTAGGCTGAAACTGCGAGATAATAAGCGCGACATCTTCATCAACATGGGCATACTTCACCTGTTCAATGTTTGGATGAAAACGAAGAAGCATCATGGCATCCGCTACATCAATAGCCGTCGCCTGAACAGGGTCAAGCCTTCGTACATCGCGAAATAATTTCACAGCAAAACTGTCAACACGGAAGACATCGCTTGCCATGCCGTGGCTTAATACTGCGTGATACAGTGATGGATTTTGTCCTAAAGACTTGAGCTGTGAGATAGACAAACCGGTTGGATTTGCTCCAACAAAATTTGGTAAAACAGATGGTGTCAAATTGACTGGCTTCATAATAATCTCTTTACATCACTTATATCGTTAAACGCTTGAATGGTAGCACGACCTGCCATTCTCCACCCACCAAATCCGACACAAGCAGGCTTACAATCGGACCGAAGTTGGAGCCCGGAGCCATGGCAAAATGCTTATCATCAAAACGATCACTCGCACGGGGTGATAGATCAATTTCAGAGCGGAAAAAGGAAGGCCAGTTACCATGTAATTTGGCAACCTCTGCCAACAAGTTATTCCCCTGAATGTCACGAAGTTGATCAACAAATCCATGACGAAGCTGACGATTCTTTAGACCTCCCCTGGTGACAAAAATAGATCGATTTTGGGTTTCTATACCAATCGTATCTTTATCATCTCCCTCAAGAACGGGAAACCAGTCATTGGTATTAGTATCCTGAAGTGACACGCCGATATCCTTTCCGACTGATGCCCTGCCGGTATTTAAATATGGAGCAACCCAAAATCCAACCTTTCGATCCGGCAATTCAACTTTGTAGAATGTCGTGCCATCTATATCATCACTTAAAAGGCGCTGTTTCAGATATTCCTTTTCCCCTTGCGTCAGGTATCGAGCATCGACTACTCTCAATGTTTCAAAGAATAGTTCCTTTACCGCTTCGGTCGATGGATTTGTGTTATCCCGATAACAAAGATTGGGAGGATTATTCTCATCAGAGAAGCACATGAGATCAAAATAGACCTGATTCTTCTCTGAAGCGCCAGCGAGACAGGCTTCAAAAGTTCTGGCAAGCAATTGCGCATAAATATCACGACCTAATTCACGATACCATCGGGTTTGACTCGATATCGAAACAGAAAGCTTTCTCGCATGCGGACCTGCCAATGCAAGCTGTTCGAGTTCCTTATGATGGAGATGAATTTCATTTCCAACGGATACATACCTAACACCTGCGGTCATAATCTTTGTTTTTCTGCCAATTGTAGAGTGCACCAATCGTGAAAAATCACCGATTCCCTCTCCAGTCGGAAAGTTAAGATGGGCTGAATCGCTATCCCGAAATGTCTCGATCAATCCTTTTTTATGTTTTTGTTGTACCGGGGTGCTATAAATAATTGCAGATTGCCTCAAAGCCTCCATGACCAATTCCACATCCTTCCAATTAGCCGTAGTGATTTCAGGAAGTGCTCCAGAATGACAGCCAGAACAATTCTGTATGCAACCGCGGTGACCATAAATAGCAAAGATGTTTCCAAGAAAATGTGGCATCTCTAAACCACCAAATTCAGAAAATACACGAGCTACTCTTTCTTGCGAAAATTGTCTGCTTTGTTCCATTTTATCGAATCGTGAAGTATTGTGTGCTAAAGCAGTTGCTACGGACACGGCTCCTGCCGACTGAACTAGTGTAGTGTTGACCGATAATTCAGAGATTGCTGTAACCGCCTGATCGGGCAGCTGACGTTGAGTTTGGGGTACAATAATAAATGGATTATTAACTGCTATTGTCGATGGTCTCATAAGCACCTCATTTTTCACTGAAAAGTGTTTTTATTAACAGATTAATTTAACAAATACATTATCGGCTATGATGATCAATTTGTTGCGTGTTATTTTAAATATAAAGAACAAGCTAAAGAGAATTAGCAGAGTTGAATTTTGTAAAATAATCACATGTAGCATGTGGGAAAAACCCCGTTAATTTGGATTCTATTACATACTATATACGTTTTTTGTAATCCCCTTGACTTGAGAATTTATATCACTAAAATCCATCAACATTATGATACATGTTGAACATTTAAGAAAAAATTTTGGAAAAGTCAGGGCGGCCGATGACATCTCGTTTGATGTCGCCAAAGGGGAAGTGGTTGGTCTCTTAGGCCCTAACGGCGCCGGAAAAACCACTACCATGCGCATCATCACAGGCTTTCTTCCAGCCGACGATGGACTCGTGACCATTGATGGAAAAGAGGTCGTAAGAAATGGCCTTGAGACAAGAGCCCTCATCGGCTATCTGCCGGAGAATGCCCCTCTCTACACCGATATGGAGGTCACTGAGTATCTTAAATATATCGGGAGCTTACGGGGGATCAAATCCAAAGAGATGAAGGAGCGCATATTTGAGATGGTAGAGACCTGCGGGCTCGCCTCTGTTGCAGGACGAACCATCGGAGAGCTATCAAAGGGATTTCGCCAGAGGGTAGGCCTTGGAGCCGCCATGATTCATCATCCACCGGTTTTGATACTCGATGAACCGACGACCGGACTCGATCCAAACCAGATCAATGAGATCAGGAACCTCATCAAACAGATTGGAAAGCATAGGACAGTCATGCTCTCGACGCATATTCTGCAGGAGGTACAGGCGACATGTTCGCGCGCCATCATCATCAACAGGGGAAAGGTCGTAGCTAAAGGCACGCTCGATGAACTTAAGAAAAGGAGCTCCGGAAAATCATCTTATACTGTGAGTGTGAGGGGATCCAAAGAGGAGATCGCGGGAAAACTAGAGGGCCTTGGACTGACTGTCGATTCGTGGCTCTCAAATGAAACCGATCACGTACAGCGCGTCAACCTTGCGGGAGATGGAGGGGCGGATCATTCCGAGGATATATTCAACTGGGCTGTCACACACAATTTAACCTTAAGCGAGTTAAAGCGCGAGACCGCTACCCTCGAAGATGTATTCAGAGATCTGACACATAACAAAACAGATGAGGCTAGTGCTTCGTCAATTTAATTTCCACTGGTGGAAATATGATAATATTAAATTTTTACGAGCACTTGTGCCCTTCCTCAGTATAGAAAATTTAATCGATGAGGTACTAGATTATGATGGGAATATATACGATTACAAAAAGGGAATTTAAGGCGTATTTTCTCTCACCTCTGGCTTACGTCTATTTGATAACTTTTCTCGTCATTGTAAACTGGCTCTTCTTTCGAGGCCTCTTTGTGATGGGTGAAACAGAGGTGAGATCGATGTTCGGGCTGATGCCATGGATCTTTCTCTTCTTCGTTCCTGCAGTTGCGATGGGGAAGTGGGCTGAAGAGAGAAAGATGGGAACGCTCGAGATTCTCTTCACACTTCCAATAAAGGATCGTGACATAGTCTTTGCAAAATTTCTGGCGAGTCTGGGACTTATCATCGTTGCTATTTTATTCACGACTCCCATTCCGCTGACAGTATCACTTTTAGGACAACTCGACTGGGGTCCCGTGATCGGCGGATATGTCGGGCTTATACTACTTGGCGCCTCGTATCTATCCATCTGCCTCTTTCTGTCGAGCATCACGGAGAGCCAGATCATCGCGTTCATTCTCGGTGTCGTCATATCCTTCGGAATGTTCATAATCGGAACGCCTATCATCTCGACCGGAAGTGGAATCCTTGGCAATTTTCTACAATATTTTGGACTCGGATGGCATTTCGACTCGATAGCAAGGGGTGTCATAGACAGCGCGGATATCATCTATTATATCACTGTCATAACATTCTTTCTGATGCTAAATCTGAAAGCACTGGAAACAAAAGCCAGAAAGTAGGAACCATGAAAGCCAACAAACTCAATTTAATAATCATCATCTTATCCTTCATCATCGCGGCCATTGCCATCAACATCTTTGCTAGCCGTCATCCCATCCGCCTCGATTTTACCAGGAACAACATCTACACGCTTTCAGAATCTACTAAGGAGATCCTCAACAATCTGAAGGATGTCGTTACGATCCGGCTCTACTTTACGGACCAGATGCCACCGGCACTTGCGGCTCATCAGAGACAGGTGGAGGATATAATATCGGAATATAAGAGCGCCGCCAAAAATTATGTTCAGATAGAGCATATCGATCCGGGTGTGTCGCCTGTAGAGGAACAGAAGGCGATGCTGCTCGGCATACCACCCATACAGGTTAATGTGATCGAAAAAGATAAACAGGAACTTGCGAAAATCTACATGGGGATCGCAATATTTCATAGCGACAAGAAGGTCGTCCTTCCCGTCGTTCAGAGGATAGACAATTTCGAATACGAACTGACACAGTCGATTCTGAAAGTCTCGTCGGAGAGCATTCCAAAGATTGCATGGCTTCAGGTTGAAAATGAAAACCAAACCTACAACAACGCTTACCGATCGACGCTTGAAAGAATGGATATCGAAAAATTACAACCCGATAATATCAAAAAGCTATCACCTGATGAGATAAGGGCGATGGTGATACTCGGAGCCTCTGAACTTGACGAAAAGGCTAAAAGGGAGATTGATGATTACCTGACCGGTGGCGGAAATATCCTCTTCTTCGCAGGACGCTGGGATGTGGAAAACAACATGCAGAAAAAAAAGGTGGAGAGCGATATCTTCGATCTGATCTCGAATTACGGAATAACTGTAAATGATGATCTCGTCGTCGACCAATCGAATGCCATGGCTTCGTTTTCAGGCGGGGCGATCACATATCATCTTCCCTACCCCTTCTGGCCTCAGGTCCAGGCCGAGAATTTTTCCCAGAATTTTGTCGCTGTCTCACAATTGCAATCTCTTGTACTTCCATGGACGAGCTCTCTCAGCGTGAAATTAGAAGATGATATGAAGGAAATAGTTTTAGCGACCACCACTAAGTATGGAGTGGCAATCGATGGAAATAGCGCGGATTTAAATCCTCAGATGATTAACAATCAGACCTACGGTCAGAGGGACAGCACCATAGAACTCGCATCGAATCTCACTGGCCCATTCAAAAGCGCATTCGTTGGAAGTATTGATAAGACATCAGTTCCCGGCCGACTGATTGCTGTAGGAAATTCGAATTTCATTTCCGACACCTTCACAGGTCAGTTTCCTGAGAACATGGTCTTCTTTGAAAACATTCTGGATTCAGTCGCGTTTGGAGATAAGCTCATCGGAATTCGTTCGAGAGTTAAGACCTCACGCCCGATCGCACCGCTGCCAGAGGGTGCTCCACAGCTGATCAGATGGACAAACATGCTATTGATGCCTATCGCAACTCTGTTACTTGGAGCAGCGATTTACTTACTTCGCAGGCATCGAAATAAAAAGCTGGCATTGGAATACAATGGCTAAACACCAGACAATACCGGAGGTTTAATGAAAAAGCGTCCCTTGATTTATCTCGGACTGGCAATTGTTCTCATATTAGTAATCCTGTGGGTTGAACGGCCTGACCAGCCAAGAACAGATGATGTAAAAGATGCTGGCTTCACTCCAAATTTCGCCGTCAGAAGTGTCGAGAACTGCGTCGTTGAACAGGTAATATCCGGCACACAGATCAGAAGGATGGGAGATGGCTGGGAGGTTGCAGATTATAAAATAAAGACCGACGAAGATACAGGGACACCTCAACCCCTCTGGCATCGAGCTGATACAACGAGGGTCAACAGCGCCATTGCTAATTTCACGGATCTTCCGTTAGGCGTGATAGTCAGCAAAAACCCTGAAGCGCAGAGCAAATATCAGGTTGGGCCTGCGGGTTTGAAGGTGGTGTGCAAGGACAAATCGGGAAAGGATGTGATTGACGTCGTGATTGGGAAAAATGGTCCCGACTTTATGAGCTCATATATCAGGAGAGGCAATAGCCCAGATGTGAGGTTGATCAACAGAAGTTTGATGGGTGTCTTTTCCCCCGTTGCGGATGACTGGAGGGATAGAACGCTCTGGAGCATCAATCCGGTCGATATAGTCGAAGTTGATGTAAAGATTGATGAGCCGGAAAATAATTTTAAAATGCTTAAAGTAGCAGATGACAAGTGGCAGATCGCCGGCGATGAGACCTTGGAGATTTCCATCGGTAAGGCAAAGGATATCGTCACAAATCTCGCCGACCTTAGAATAGAGGAGTTTGTCGACGGAGATAAAGCTAAAGAAAATTCAGAGAGGGCTGAGATGGAATTTATTCTCACTATGAAAAATGGAAACATCCTCGATCTGATCATAGGGAAAAAAGATAAGGATGGATCCAACTATTATGCCCGCCTCAAAGGTGATGATGCTATCTACCTCATAAACAAGGAATCCATTGATCAGATACCTTTAAATGTGAGGGAAAACTAAAGATAAAGGCGCATGTGGCATGTAGCATGTGGTATGTGGTAAAAAGCCAGTAATACGAGCCCCTGCCTACATACTACATGCCACATGCTACATGCGCTCTTTACTTTTAAGGTATAAACCTCTTTGCATTTGGATCTATCGAAACTATTGCAGATGTTGAATATTCTGGAACCAGATGATAGGTCTTTGTGACAGAAATTCCGATTCCCTTTCCATCAAGAAAATTGACGAGCTTCTTTTGATAAGATAGCTCCGGTGCTGCCGGATATCCGAATGAAAAGCGCTCACCCTGATCTTCATTTACATTAAGTTTTTTCCTTATCTCATGATGAATATATTTTGCTAGGGCTTCCGTAGTTTCTGCGGCAAGCCCTTTTAGATAGAATATATCGGTATATCGGTTCTCCTTTAAGAGATTCTTCGCAAAGGGTTGCACCTCATTGCCTATAGTCACAAGCATCATAGTGATAAACCCGTAGTCAAAAAAATCCGCAACACATCTGTTGGGGGATTTTCTCTCCCTCGGAAAATCAAAGCGTGTGCTCTTTCCCTTTGATTCTATGAAAAGTCCGTTATTAATTCGTTTGCATTTAAAATGTGCGTATACAGCTTCGGCCTGAAAAATCTCATTTACGATAGCAAGTTCCATGACTCTATCAAGGGCAGGCTTTGCAACATCTTCGACTATCTTCTTCCATTCTTCTTCGCTCCGATTCTGTCTCAGCTGCCATCTCGTAGAAAACAAGGTCTCCCTGTCGAGATAGTGCCAAATTTCATTGAGGCCAAAGGACGCGACAACATGCGAATCAAAATCAGGAGGAGGTATCTTCGAAATAAATTCGTCTGACAATTCAAGCCTCCTTATCCTTCAAAATAAACCCTTCCAACTTTTTCAAACCGTCGAAGGCATCTTTGCAATAATATACTCCTCCCTTATAAAGAGGAGAGAGCACCTCATCTACGATCTTCTGACTTAAGACTGCTCCGCCAACGATGACAGGAATAGCAAAATTATGTTCTGAGAGAATCTCCAGATATTCCTTCATGACTTCTATCGAACTTATCAATAGCCCTGAGAGCCCTATCGCATCAGCATCGCGCCTCTTAGCTGCTTCCATTATTGCTAATATCGGCTGTCTGATTCCGAGATTTAAAACTTCGAAGCCGTTGTTCGAAATGATTATGTCGACAAGATTCTTTCCGATGTCGTGAACATCCCCACGAACAGTCGCAAGCACGAGTGTTCCTCTATTATGTATATTTTCTGATTTTATATATGGGGATAGCTGATTGAACGCCTCCCTCATCGCCTCGGCCGATTGAAGCACGAATGGGAGTGGAGTCTTTCCAGCTCCAAAATCCTTTCCAACTTCGTTCATAGCCGGAAGTAAAAGTTTTTTTACTATATCCTGGGCAGATTGTTGAGCGATAAGCTTCGATATCAACTCCTTCATATCGTGAAAATTTCCTGAATGGATTCTCTCCTTGAGCGTCTCTTCATCAGATAAATTTTTATCCTCTTTTTTGGGTAAGAATCTCTCCACGCTTCCAATCGTGAGCAGCTTCGAAAGGGGGTCCCCATCTGAAGAGTCATTGTCCAAAAGTTTTTCACATAAGGTCTTCGCATCTTCAGGGATATCTGATTCAGGGATAATCTGTGCTGGATTTATGATAGCCCCGTCCAATCCTCTCTCTATCGCCCTATGCAAAAATAAGCTATTCACATATTTTCTTACATTGGCCGGCAGGCCGTATGATACGTTGCTAATCCCCAATATGATATTTATTGTGCTAAATTTCTTTTTTATTTCCGTGATAGCATTTAAAGTTTCAACGGCACTATTCTTAGATTCCTCATCGCCGCTGGCCAGCGTAAAGACCAGAGGATCCAGCAATATATCCGACTCCTTCAATCCAAATTCCTGAGCCAGAGCTACAAGACGTGTGGAAATCTCCACCTTTCTCTTGGCGGATTTAGCCATGCCATCTTCGTCTATAGTGAGGGCGATAACCATCGATTTGAATTCTGCCGCCAGCTTCAAAATCTCTCTGGCTTTCTTTCCCCCATCTTCGAGATTTATGGAATTGATAATCGAGCGTCCCGTGGCATGGAAAAGCGCCTCTTCGATAGCCTTCGGGTTGTTCGAATCTATAACTAGCGCCGCGTCAGAAGATTTCAACACCATCGGAATCAGCTTTTTTAAATCTTCGGTTTCATCTCTTATAGCTTGTGCCAGATTTATATCGAGGGCGTGTGAGAGCTTGGAGGATTCCTGTGCGATTGCCCTCATCAGTTGAAAATCATCCGAAAGCAAAGCCTCCCTGAATTTTTTGGATCCATTTACATTTGTCCTCTCAGCGATGATAAAAGGAGGTGGAGTCTGACGGAGCGTGAATCTGCTAAATAAGCTCGAAACTGAAGGGGAATATTTTCGTGTCTTGGGCGAATTCTTTCTTCCCTCTATCCTAGTTGCAAGTTCAGATATATGCTGAGGTGTTGTCCCGCAACATCCTCCCAAGAAACTGATGTTCATCTTATTGACAAATTTTTCCATCCACTCGCCAAAGAGTTTCGGATCGAGATCGTATCGGGGAAGTCCATCCACCATATGCGGCAACCCCGCATTCGGCTGACATATTATGGGAAAGGGAGAGTTCTCAAAGAGGTAATGCAGGTCAGACTCCATCCTATCGGGACCGACAGAGCAATTTAGTCCGAAGGCCAATGGATTATATGGTTCGATAGCTGCAAGCGTCGATTCGAGCGTAGCGCCGACGAGCAACTTGCCATTTCCTTCAGTAGTCACAGAGACTATCGTCGGAATAAAAAGCGAACTCAACTGTAACTCCATTTCAATAGCAGCAAGGGCAGCCTTTATCTGCAGAGGGTCCTGAGATGTTCCGACTAGAAAGATATCCACACCGCCCGTCAAAAGACCCTTCACCTGTTTTCTATAAGAATCCCGCATCTCATGATACGTTATTTGGCTTAATGTCGGCAGCTTTGATGTGGGCCCCAATTCTCCTGCCACAAAAAATGGTCTGTTAGTGATGCCGGATTTTTCAATGGCCTCTCTTGCTATTTTACAAGCCGCAATATTTATCTCTTCAATTTTATCGGAGAGATCGTGTTCGGAGAGGGCTATAAAAGAGGAACTAAATGTATTAGTCGTTATGATATTTGAACCTGCGTTGATATAATCCTGATGGATTTTGCTCACGACATCCGGACGTTCAAGATTCAGAAGATCAGGAAGCGTAAACTTCACCCCCATAGCAGTAAGAAGGGAACCCATCCCGCCATCAAAGATCAGAGATCTCTCCTGGATGATCTGCTTAATATCGTGTTTCATAGGGAGAAATGATTAACTTGAGAAGATGCAATGTGCAAGAAATAAGTGTTTGAGTGTAGGAGTATTTAAGAATTGGAGCGTATCCGCTTGATAAAAATTGGAACTAATAGAAAAAACAATAAGAACAAAGTTATGGGAGTTCCAAAAGAAGAAGATATGTTCAGAGAGCAGTTTCCGCTGCCTGTCTTTAGAGCCAATTGTGAGCCGGTGGCTACATTTGGAAATGGATTGAGCTTGGCTACTCGGCAGACATCTCCAACTCCATCGCCATCTGTGTCGTCCTGCCAGGTGTTTGGCTCTGTCGGGCAGTTATCACAGAGATCACCGACTGAATCGTCATCCTTGTCCTCTTGTCCCGGATTTGCCTTGTCTGGACAGTTGTCAAACTTATCCTCGAGACTATCTTTGTCCCTGTCGATGCAGTCGCCATCCATCTGAGAGGGGTTATACGATAGAATACAATTGTCTTTGGCATCGACTATGCCATCGGCATCGGTATCTTCACATGCGTTGCCAAAATTGTTATCATTCCAGTCCGCCTGATTTCCACCACTCGTTTCAAAATCCTGCAGGGCATTGTCGCCCGAGATATCACAGAAGAGCACATCTTTCGCACATGCTCCGTTTTTAACATCGGGGCAGTTATCGGCCCGCTTTCCATCGAGTTGATCAGGTATCTTATCGCAATCGGTATCTGTCAGCTCTTTACCATCGATTTTTACGATACAGGCGCTTTGAGAAAAGGCCTGATTTGATAAAAAGAGAGAGGCAACCAAAATAATAGAGAAAAAAATGGCAGTAAAACACCTTTTCATCGTAACACCCTTTGAATTAAAATTGATATCCATTAGCATTCTGTAGTTCCCCCACAAAATTTCCCCTTCCACTGATATTATCGGCTGAATTAGTTAAAAGTTGCCTATTAACCGGCCAAAAAGTGTACTTTTTTTGAGGCTGTTTTTAACTTCTTGTTTTTAAAGGACAATATTTTGTCTGTTTTTCCATATTTTTGTCTCTTCGTTGTTTTTGAGCTTTTCAGATTTATATTTTTCATAAAATTCGCAGTCGAAGCTGTGGATATGTGGGAAAGTCGATGAGGTTGCGAAGATTGTGGACAGGGGGTGGAAAACGGTCTCTTTGTTTTCCACGCCCTGTCCCCAATCTTCGCGTCGACTTTTCCATATATCCACAGCTGCCTTTGATCTTGTTCTTTTCGCAATCATTTCAATTCCAATCTTTCTATCGTATTCTGATATCATGCAATCATGAAATCAAAAAAAACGCTGTGTCCATTGTCGC
>JBDRGF010000031.1:0-38971 GCA_043818055.1 Pseudomonadota bacterium
AATCCAACTCGATTCCTAATTAAGTAAACCTCGCAATGAAAAACTACGACCAGAAAACAGACTACATCTCTTTCACTCGCGCGCTCTCTCCTACCCGTTTTCAATAACTTACCCCTTCTTTCCCCGACAGGCACTAATTAGCATTAGAATGAACTAAAGTCCTTAAAAACATGCAATTAAGGACAAATTCATATTCCCTTTTTCCAAAAAATCGGTTATAAATGCTTATCCAGAATTTTCAAAAGGTTCCGTAACTTAAAATCATAAAATTGGAGGTTGATATGGAAGATTTGACGAAGTCGCCGTTGTTTTCAGGATTGAGCAGCGCTGAGATAAAGAAGCTAACCAAAAACTTTGTTTCTAAGAATGTTAAGACGGAGCATATCATAATCGAACAGGGGAAGCCGGCTGAAAAGGCATATATTTTGACTGAAGGGAGGGTAGAAGTCTTTTATATTTCGAAGGGTGGGCATAAGACCACTGTCATATATCATAAGGCGCCATTCATATTCGGTGAGATCGAGCTATTGCAAAATCGCCCATATGTGGCCAGTGTTGTAGCCACGGGGTCGTGTAAGTTTTTGGAAATTACACAGGAGGAGTATCTTGAACTTCTGAACGCCAATCAAAAGGTGGCAGTCAATATGGTGAAGTTGCTCTCCGCGTTGTTATACAGGTTTGGAGAGGATCATCGTGTGAGATATTTTGGCAAGATCGAGCATCTGCTCGCAAACCTGATTTGCTATTACGCCGATATGTATGGAGAGGAACTCGATTACGGCGTTATGATAGGCAAGAGGATCAGCAAACGAAGGTTTGGAGAGGTCTTGGGAGTCTCCCGCCAGAACGTCGTCAAGGCTTTCGACAGCCTCTCAGAAACAGGTCTCATCTGTTTTGAAGGAAAACAGATCATCATCCCCGATATACTATTGTTGAAGAAAAAGGCGAGTTACGTTTGAGGTATAGTGCGTAGGGGTAGCCCCCTGTGGCTACCCGCAATAATAGCTATCCGCTCTACGCTATTTTTTCCAGCTTCAATGCTTTGAAATAAGCAAATATTGAGATCAGTATTATTATCACCGAGGCCAGGACTATAGTTGCCGGCGCGCCGTATTTGTTTGCTAACAGACCCGATCCCAGACTTCCGAAGGGGGCTAGTCCCATGAAGGCTGTTATAATGAGGCTCACCATCCTGCCCCTCAATCGGTTTGGTGGTATGTGTTGCACTAGGGTATGAATAGCTGTGAAGTTGACAGTGACCGTATATCCAACGCACGCTAGCATGATGAGGGCCGGCCAGATGCTCTTTTGGAGTGCGAAGACCAGAAGAAAAATCCCGAAGAAGAATGAATGTTTCATGGCGAGCGTGAGAAGCCTTCCCTCTTTCCTTCTCTGAGCCAGAAACCAGGCGCCTGAGAGTGCGCCAAACGCGCCGGCTGCCATGAGGTATCCAAGCTGCTTTGCCCCCCCGCCAAAAATCTTGTCCGCGAATATTGGCATAAGCGAGATGTATGAAAATTGCACCATGGCGACTATCGCGATTGTGAAAAGGGCGAGTCTCAATTCGGCATTTTGTTTGATGAAGGAGAGACCCTCTTTAAGCGATTTGTAAAAATTATCCCCTGTTGACTCCATCTTCACCATGCCGGAACGTTTTACAAGAAGGATTGTGAATATGAGTGGCAAAAACGTAAGCGCATTGAAACCAAAACACCAACCCTCGCCGAAGCGACTCACTATGAAACCGGCGATGACAGGGCCAATGAGGCGAGTGCCATGAAACATGCCGGAGAATATCGAAATTGCGTTCACGAGATCGTGCTTGCCGACCAGATCCATCGTGAAGGCGTTTCTCACTGGGATCTCCAGCGCCAGCACCACTCCGATCATGATGTTGAGTACGATAATATAGGATATGCTTATCATCCCTGTAAGTGTGAGGATGGAGATGATCACCGCCTGAAGTGTGAGAAGGGATTGCGTGATGAGCATCTGAAATTTACGATCATATTTGTCGGCTAAAACGCCACCGATCAGTCCGAAAAAGAGCAGCGGAATGTGTGTTACGAAGTTGGAAATGCCCAGCCACTTTGCCGATTCCGTGAGTCGCCAAACGAGCCAAGATATGGCGATGATCTGCGACCATGTGCCGAGCATCGATATGGTCTGCCCCGCAAAGAATACGCTGAAATTATAGTGGCGAAATGCCCGCGTAGCATGTTTCCAGCGTGAAATTTCGGTGATTTCACTGATCCTCGTCGACATAAAATGCGGATAACATTTTTATTCAAGTTGGGCAAAGCAAAAGCAGCATGTAGCATGTGGTGAAAATCTAGTTAATCGAGCTTTTGCCTACATGCCACATGCTGCTCTTTATCCCTTGACCTTCCGACAAATATCTGGTTTTTGGTATCTTACATATTGGGCTAAGGGAAGTGGGTGCGAATCCCACACGGTCCCGCCGCTGTAATCGGGGACGAAAGCTTATCATGATGTCACTGTCTCAATTGGTGGGGATGGGAAGACGATGAGCGAGTAGAGCGATCCGAAAGTCAGAAGACCTGCCCAAAGAATATAACAGCACATCCCCGGGAATAGGGATCGCTGCTGAATCGGGTATGAAAAACGGCAAACCCCGGATCATGATGATCCGGGGTTTTTTTATTTTTTTCGCATACGCGAAAAAAATAATCCACCGATGCCTTAGTGGCGAATATTTTCAACACCCGGTGTTGAAATGAAGGGTTAGGTGTGAAGCGATCGGTTATTTTTACAGCGCTGTTTTTTGTCGTGCTGGTTCAGGCTGTTTTTGGCGCAGATGACGATTCGGAGACGATCATCGTCACGGCGACGAGAATAGAAACCCCTTCCGGGGAAGTGGCAAGTTCTGTCTCCGTTGTTACCCATGAGGATATCGTCGACAAACAGCAGGTGGATGTCGTCGATCTCATCAGGGATGTCCCGGGTATCGATGTCACAAGGGCTGGTGGGCCGGGACAGGCGTCGAGTATCTACATCAGAGGGGCGAAGCC
The DNA here is from genome assembly GCA_043818055.1 of Pseudomonadota bacterium. Taxonomy (GTDB): domain Bacteria; phylum UBA10199; class UBA10199; order 2-02-FULL-44-16; family JBDRGF01; genus JBDRGF01. Next base: position 3,033 of record JBDRGF010000031.1, read on the forward strand.
GAGCTACACTAAGGTGTTCATCGACGGGATCGAGATGGATGACCCGATCGCGCCCGACAGCGCTGCCATACTCGATCATCTTACCGCCGACAACATCGAGAAGATCGAGATCGTTCGTGGTCCTCAGAGCACGCTCTATGGATCGAGTGCTGTAGGCGGAGTAATTAATATCTTTACGAAGCGCGGAAAGGGTAAACCTAAATTTTATCTCAAGGGGGAGGGTGGATCCTTTTACACATGGAGGGCAAGCGCAGGCTCAAGCGGTGGGTGGAACCTTATAAATTATTCTGCCGCGGCCTCGTGGCTCGAATCGAAGGGGATATCTGCTGCCAACAGGGCCGATGGAAATACGGAGAGGGATTCTTATAGAAACCTGACAGTATCGACGCGTCTTGGCATCACGCCCAGCGACACCTTTGAAACAGATCTCTTTTTGAGATTCATCGCGTCGAAGACGAATATAGATCGGTCAGGCGGGCGAGGTGGTGACAGCTATCCCAATAGCTCAGTCTCAAAGGAAATATATTCAAAGGCGTTGACCAAAATCACTCTCTTCGACGGGCTTTGGGAGCAGAGATACGGCCTCTCGGTTACGATGCACGACAGGGATTTTACGCTAAGCCCTGCTTATGACAGCTATCTAATCAAGCTTGAGACGCAACAGGATTTTTTCATCCACAAGACGAACACGCTGACATTCGGAGTTGAAGGGAAGGACGAGCGGGGAAACAGTGTCGATGAGAAGGTGCGATCGGGAAGTTTATACATACAGGATCTGATCTCTCTTTGGGATATCTGGTCCACGACCCTGGGGATGCGAGTCGATAAGTACGACTATGAAAAGGCCGAAATTACTTATCGCCTCGGTTCGGCGGTGCATATAAAAAAGACAGGGACTAAGCTCAAGGCGACATACGGCACAGGTTTCAAATCGCCGACCCTCTTTCAGCTCTATTCGTCATATGGAAACAGATACCTAAAATCGGAGAGGATGTATGGATGGGATGCCGGAGTGGAGCAGTCCCTTTTCGATGAGAGGCTTCTCTTAGGCATAACATATTTCAGGAATGCATTTAACGACATGATCGAATGGGAGCAGTCGAGATCATCATATATGAATATAGACAAGGCCATAAGTTGGGGAATAGAGTCGACCGCAGCGGTTCGTCCGATCGATAATTTAAAACTCACATTGGGGTACACCTATTTGAATACGAGGGACAAGAATACAAATCTCAAACTGATCAGACGGCCGACTAACAAGTTCGATTTCGGCTTCAACTACCGGTTTCTCAAAAAGGGAAATGTCAATTTGACTGCAAGCTATGTCGGCAAGAGGGACGATCTGACATTCACAGGCACAGGATCGGGAAGGGTTGTCCTACATGGATATGTATTGATGAACCTTGCGCTCTATTATGATATCAATAAATACTTAAGGGTCGAGGGCAGGGTTGAAAATATGCTCAATCAGCAGTATGAAGAGGTAGCAGGATATGGCACGCCCGGAATTGCAGGATATTTGGGATTAAAATTGTCCTTGTAAAATTAATTAATATCCAATTATCAATAATCAATTAACAATAGATGAATTGGATATTGGATATTGTTAATTGGAGATTTTAGTTGTTATGAAATTAACACTTAGAAGAAAAAATTGTTATTTGTCCTTTTCGATTATTGTATCGGCTTTTATTCACATCACAGCATTCGGTTCGATATACTATTTTGTGCACGGTATAAATCAACCTGCTCAAGTTCAGCTAGAACAGGGAGTCTCCGTGATCGATGTAGCGATTGTAAATTCCTACTCACAACCCCCATCAACCGAAAAACCCGACACCGGGTGTACCCCCAACACCCGGTGTCGGGAAAAAGTAAGCAAGTATCGTGCCAGGGTTGTTTCAAATAGAAGTGTTAGACGATTAAGACCTAAAGGCGGGGATGGTGATACGAAGTTAAAAGGTGTTGTCAACGCCAGGGCCATCGGCATCGTTCGGCCAAAATATCCACGTGCCTCTAGGGTGAATGGCGAAGAGGGGAGTGTGACGTTGTCGGTGCTTATCACGGAAGATGGAGAGGGAAAAAATGTCGAGGTCATAAAATCGAGCGGGTTTGCAAGGCTAGATAACGCCGCTATCGATGCCCTGAAAAAAGCAACCTTCACACCCGCACAGCATCTAGGTATACCTGTTTCCACAAAAAAGAGCCTTACCTTTGTGTTCAGGCTGGATGATCAATCTTAAAACATCTCCAGCTTGATTTAATATTAAAAATGAAATACTCATATGCTATACAAAGGAGATCGCCTATGAAACCGATTCTGCTTTTAGCACTTTTGACCCTCGTCTCATGTGTCAGCCAGACTGGAACGACGAACAACCAAGCCAATGGAGGAATTACTGCTGATGAGGAGATTGTCTCAGCGCCGGCTACAGCGACCGATCAGGAAAAGGGTGTCTTTACTTCAGTCAATGAACAGCGGGCGAACGGCGGATTGAATGCGCTTCAGTGGTCGAGTGGACTTTATAATCTTGCGAGCGCGCACGGTAACGACATGTGTGACAGGACATATTTCTCACATTATAATCCTGAAAATGAAGATCATTACGCAAGGGCCCAAGCCGGACATGCCGGAAACTACACATTCGCAGCGATGGCGCCTGCTCCATATAATACAGTTGGAGAGAATCTCGCTCAGGGGCCGACCGATTCCACCACTGTGATGAACGGCTGGATGAATTCCGTCACGCATCGTAACAATATCCTCGATACCGATTACACCCACACGGCTATCGCCTACGTAACCTGCTCCGCCTGGGCTGACGGTGCCCTCTGGGTGGAGATATTTGGGAAGAGATAATGACCAATGGGCTTTGTTTTGGTGATGACGGCGATTTTTTTATTTAAGAGCGTTGCATGCTTCTATGGTTTTAATCAGACCTGTCGTATATCCCGCTTCTCCATCGGGAATGTTGCGTAATTTTATATAAAGTCCCGATCCAATTGAATTGAATAACTTTGGAAGTTGCCGCAGATATGTTAAATCAGAGCGGGCCTTTATGAGAACATCCTCAAATAACTCATTCTTTTTTGTAATGGCCTCAAATATCAGTGCAGCAGGTAGTTGGATGACGCCCTTCCTTTCATTCTCTTCCGTTAAATACAAATATTTGATGGGGCAAGTAGTATCAAAAGGCGTTCCATCGAGTGAAAAAAAAGTCATTTCAAGGCTTGTGGATAATGGGAGCCCTTCTTCAAGTGCCAGATTCTTAGATAAGAGTTTTCTTTCTTCGGGCGAACTCATTTCCAGCACATACTTTCCTCTGAAATATTCAGCGAAGCCCTCTTCAAAAATGCCCCCAGAACTAAGCCATCTCCCTCCAAAACCAATCTTGGGACACCATACAAATTTAGCGCCATCGACGACCTGTCTGTCCACCGGAAAACCAAAATAATAATCAAAAGCAGACGTGCCGTGGAACAGTTCATGGACTATCATGCTTTCAGTATATATAGTGCCATTTTTTTCTTCCATTATCGGATTTCTGATTACAATTGAAAGTTGCAATTCCGGCAGATACCTTCCTGTTACATCACCAGTCAGCAAGCATATTAAGGAAGGGATTGAACCAACAATATTATTTAAACGTGAAAGATCAGTTTGTGATATCACCAGTAAATCAGGCACGCGCAAACCTTGATCTCGAACGAAACTTTTTGCTCTACTGATATTTAATCCACTTTCCCATGAAGGAATGGAGCTTAAGATTTTTTGTTTTAAATTTCTGAATACCTGAGGCATTTCATGGGAGAAACTATGTCCTTTGTTATCCACGCCGGGAATTTCAGCACATGTAGGTCGTGGGTATATTATAGATGAACCTGTCGATCCTCCTAAGGAACGGGCTGTTGTTTCGCCTATGCTACCAGATGTTAATACTCCAGGCGCGTTTGGAAATTTAGTGCTTAAACTCATAATTCATCATCTCGGTTGTTTTTTAATGCTATGGGACACAGTTATATTATCGGCATATATTCAAATTTGTTTCGTGTATGAGTGATATATTTTAATATCAATATGTGAAATGTTTAGACCCGTGCGGGTTGATAGATTGCTATTCCCCTATAATCTTCACCAACACGCGCTTTTTCCTTTTGCCATCAAATTCGCCGTAGAAGATGCGTTCCCAGGTACCCAGATCTAGTCTTCCATCTGTTATCGCCACCACCGATTCCCTTCCCATTATCTGTCGCTTCATGTGGGCGTCGGCGTTGTCCTCACCGACGTTGTGCTTGTATTGAGAAACCGGTTCATGTGGAGCGAGCTTTTCTAGCCATTTATCGTAGTCGTGATGCAAGCCCGATTCGTCGTCGTTGATGAAGACGCTTGCTGTTATGTGCATCGGATTGACGAGGACCAGACCCTCTTTGACACCACTCTCGTCGATGCACTCCTGTACATCATCCGTGATATTCACAAATGCTCTTCGCGTTGGGATATTGAAGAAGAGTTCCTTTCGGTAGCTTTTCATGGGCCCCCCGGTTTAATTTGTAGGGGCAGGTTTCAAACCTGCCCGTGAATGGTTGCAGATGGCGGGCGGGTTTAAAACCCGCCCCTACGCATGGCTTGTTTTAACTTAATTTCTTCACCAAATCTGCCACGCGCTTGCCCATGAGGCGCGCGTTTTCTATCGTCTTTCCTTCCGGCTTGCCGACGCATGCTACGCCGTAGTGGCCGGTGGCACTTATAGGGTCGCCGACTATGACCATGCCGTAGATCAACATCGCTTGAATGATAGAGAGTATCGTAGTCTCCTTCCCACCTGTCGCATCGCCAGCGGTTGTGAATGCTGCGCCTACCTTTCCCTCCATCTCCTTACGAACGCCGACATATTTGTCGAAGATGAGTTTTAACTCCGCTGCCATCGAGCCGAAATAGACGGGGGATCCCGCGATGATTCCATCCGATTTCACAAAGTCATCCTTTGTAACCTCAGCTGTCGATCTTGTGATGCAATCGATCCCCTCGACTCCATTTACCCCTTCGGCGATAAATTCCGCCAACTCCTTTGTATGACCAGATCGAGAATAATAAAGAATAAGAATTTGCATTATGCCCCCTTTCAAAAGAGCGCACATTATGTAGGATGTAGCATGTGGTGTCAAAAACAATGAGCTCCATTTCCACACTGTTATAGACAAAAGGGTGTTGGAATGATATCCTGCGCGATATGAAAAAAATAGAAGCTATCATAAAGCCGTTTAAACTTGACGATGTGAGGGAGTCGCTGCAGGCCGCTGGCGTTTCCGGCATGACCATCACCGAGGTGAAGGGTTTCGGCAGGCAAAAGGGGCATACCGAGGTTTACAGGGGGTCTGAGTACATCGTCGATTTCCTTCCGAAGATCAAACTCGAGGTTATCGTTCCCGATGACAAATCCGATGAGATAGTTGAGTTGATTCAGAAGACTGCAAACACCGGCAGGATTGGCGACGGCAAAATATTCGTGATAGAAGTTGTAGAGGCGGTGCGGATCAGAACCGGCGAAAAGGGAGATCTGGCTGTCTGACGTCTCACGTTTGCACTTGGGGGAGTGATGAAAATTCAAAGTAAGCTTCTTTTATCTATCCTGTCATCGGTCATCGTTATTATGATCGCTGTCATCTATATCAACAAAACTTACAGTGAAAAGATAATGGTGGGTGAAATTGAAAAGTATGCCAAGAGCATGCTGGATTCTTATTCGAATGAGTTAAATGATGATATCGCATCACTTCAGGATGTTGCTCAAGGGCTCGCGTTTTCCGTTGAAGCGCTAAAACCTGAATCTGAAGATCAAATTAAGGATCTCATAAAAAAATTCCTAAACTCAGCTTCTGACGCGTTCGGTTCAACGATAGCCTTTGAGCCCGGGGTTTTTCACGAGAAGGAGTATTTTGCCCCATACTATTATAAGACAAAGGATGGGATAAAATATAAAAATTTGATCGACCCAAAGTATAACTATCCAAAATTGGACTGGTATCGGATTCCAAAGGAGACAGGAAAGCCGTTCTGGACAAATCCTTATGAAGATGTGGGTGGCGGCAATGTCGTCATGATGACTTATTCTTATCCCCTCTTCAACGATGGAGTATTTTTAGGAGTTGCAACTGTCGATGTAGCGATCAAAGATCTGACAGACATAATAGAAGCGATTAAGGTCGCAAAGACCGGCTATGCCTTTCTGATCAGCAAGGATGGAACGATCATATCGTCGCGTGCGGAAGATTGGAAACTTAAGAAAAATATCATCGCTGCTGAAAAGAAGAGCAAAGTGTCGGATATGGAAATGATAGGTAAGAGGATGCTTTCTGGAGAGAAGGGATTTGTTCTAACAGAGGAGGCTATCTCCGGTGTTCCGGCCTGGTATGCCTTTGGAGCTATTCCTCTTACAGGATGGTCGCTCGGCATAGTATTTCCAAAGGATGAGCTGCTCGCCGATCTCACCAAATTGAGCCGGCATATTATTATAATGTGGATTGGTGGAATTTTGCTCATTTCGATTATTATAATCATCATCTCGATACGGATTAGCAAACCGATCACCAAACTGGCCGGCTGCGCTGAAAAAATAACTGAGGGTGATTTCACAGGGGAGCTAAGCTTTCCAAAAATCACCAGCGATGAGACAGGCATTCTCACACGGGCTTTTATCAGAATGAGGGGGTCACTCTCAAAAACGCTTCAAGCGCTTAAGTCAGAGAAAGAAATGTTTCAGATCGGATTCTCTCACATGTCGGATGGTATATTGATTCTCGATGCGGATTGGAAGCCGCTTCAGTATAACCAATCAGCCTCAAAGTTTTTAGCCCTTCCGACCGAAACCCCGCTCATCGAGCACATACAAGCACACTACGAGAGCTCCATCCCATTCAGTCAGATGACCAGCTTGTCTAACAAGGGCGGTTCTTTTAAATTATCCCGCCTTGAAAGGGACAATATAGGGTCACTGCACCTCTCTTGTGTGTTGAATCCGATCTACGATGACAGCAAAAAGCTGGTCGAACAGGTCTTAAGCATCACCGATGTGACATCGAGTGAAATTGAGGAATCTGCAAAGAGGAATTTCCTCTCGCTCATCTCACACAAGCTCATGACTCCTCTCACCGTTCTAAACGGCATCGTCATGCTCTTGAAGGATGGCCTTCTCGGAGTGCTCAATGATAAGCAGCAGAACAATGTTAATCAGATGTCAAACCAGACAGGGAAGTTGCAGGGTCTTATTCAGAAGCTCGTCAACTTCGTGTTGATCGAGGAGTCGAACATCGATATGTCGAAGGAGACCATCGATCTCGATGAATTTTTTACGGCCCTTTCCAAGGAGGCCGCAAACTGGTTTCCGGAGAAACACGCTGTGATAGATGTGCATGTCGATGAAGCGGCAAAGCGTTTTTCATTCAAGAAACAATATCTCCACCTGATATTAGGCCAGGTTGTTGATAACGCGTTGAAATTTAATATGAGCGATCCCGCGAAGGTATCGATTGATTGCAAATCGGCAGGCGAGAACACCATCTTCGCTATAACCGACAACGGCATCGGGATACCGCCCGAATATACGGATAAGATATTCGAAAAGTTCTTTCAGATCGAAAAATATTTCACGGGAAATGTCGAAGGGGTGGGCTTGGGCCTGTCATACGTTAAAAGGATAGTAGAATATATGGGTGGAAAGGTTGAACTCAAATCCGAGATTGGTGTGGGAAGTACCTTCACAATCATATTGCCGAATACTTATGCGTGATAATCAAATATGAAACTTTTAAGAGATAAATATAAATTGATATTAAAGCTGGTAATACCTGTGATTTTGATAATTCTTTTATCAATATTCTATGGGACTTATATCTCGCAACTCAAATCCAATGTCAGATTTAATGTTCACGGAATAGTTAATAAATCATTTTTTGTCTTTGCTGTGATCATCATATCGTACTGGGTGAAAACGATCATCAACGCTCTATTCTCAGTCTACGCCTCAAGCTTTGCAAACAGGACGAGTGCGATGCTTGATAACGATTTTATACCACTCATTCGCAGGCTTGTGTCTATTTTTTTATGGATCATAGCTTTCACTATCATTCTCAGCTATCTGGGTGTGAACATAAGCGCGCTGATAGCAACGCTCGGAGTTGGATCGCTTGCAATAGCGCTTGCTGCCCAGGATACTATTGCCAATATCATCGCTGGATTTCTGATTATGATCGACAGGCCATTTAAAATAAACGACAGAATAAAATTGCCAAGCGGTGAAGATGTCGTTGTGCTCAACATCGGCATCAGGCGGTCGATCTTTCGTTCCCAGGATGGAGCTACTGTCATCGTTCCGAACCTCGATCTGAGTAAGAGCAAGATAATAAATTATTCATACGATAAGCCGGTATTGTAATTAAAAAGGGCGGGTTATAAACCCGCCCCTACAAATATTATTTCAATTTATTTATTCTGCTTCTGCTTCGTAGTCGGAATCATCGTCCATGTCATCATCCATATCCATATCATCGTCCATATCATCGTCATAATCATGATCGACATCGGCGATTCCGTCATCATGATCGATGCTGTCCAGCATCTCATGTGTGTCGGCGATCATATCATCGGTATCGGCAAAGAGATCGCCTGTCGATTCGGCTTCATCGCTTTCTGCTATACAGTCGTCACAGCCTGCTCCTTCCGATTCGTATGCGACATTTTCAACCTCGACGCCTTCAGCCCTCTCTGTGACTGAATCATTGTCGCTTCCTACAGAGACTGAGATGCCAAATTCAACTCCACCAGCGTATGCCCACATCGGTACGACCATCAACGCCATCAAAACCATCATCATCCTAACCTGTTTCATAAATCCTCCTTTTTACTGTTTAATTTTCACTCATGGTTATTATCGGTTATCCTTCATCAAAAGTTGCTACCGGTTACAATTTTTTATCGTTTATAATCTATTTGTGATGGTTTGATGGAAAAGGTTGCCTGGAAAGGCAGTGAATAGTGTTTAGTGCGTAGTGTTTAGTGAAAAAACCTTAATTTATTCATAGTTAAGGTTTTTTGGTTATTTGAACATTTGAAATTTATTTGAGTTTTGGGATTTGTTATTTGGAATTTTTTTCAAATCCACTTCTTTTTTCTGAAAAAGATGAGCATGACGACGACTACGGAAAGCATGATGGCAAGGGCGAATGGGTAGCCGTATTTCCATTTGAGTTCGGGCATGTATTCGAAATTCATGCCGTATACGCCGGCGATGAATGTCAGGGGTATGAAGATAGTTGCGATGATGGTTAGCACCTTCATGATGCTGTTCATCTTATTGCTGATCGTCGTCAGATACATGTCGAGCATGCCGGAGAGGATATCCCTGTATGTTTCGACCGCATCTATGATCTGGATCGTGTGATCGTACACATCACGGAAATATATAAATATCGATTCTCCGATGAGTGGCGATTCGCTGCGTTGCAGACCACCTATCAACTCCCTCAGCGGCCATACTGATTTTCTTAAGACGATCATCAACCTTTTCAGGCGGTGAATGTCTTTTAGCAGCGCCGGGGTTGTTACGGAAATTAGCGTGGTTTCGATCGATTCGATCTTGTCACCTATTTCCTCAAGTACGACAAAGTAGTTGTCGACGACAGCATCGATCAAAGAGTAGTAGAGGTAATCAGCGCCCATTTTTCGCATGCGCCCCTTACCGTTTCGGATTCTCTCCCTTGCGTTGTCGAAAACATCCCCCTCCTTCTCCTGAAAGGTGATGACGCAGTTTTTGCAGAGCAATAAACTCACCTGTTCGAAATCGACATTCTTGTTCAGTGTGAGCATCCTGAGCACCGAGAATATGTACTCCTCGTAGTCCTCCATCTTTGGGCGCTGGTCGGTATGGAGAATATCTTCGAGGACGAGCGGGTGGATGTTGAAAATCGCCCCTATCTTTTCAATTATGCCGACATCGTGTATGCCGTTGACGTTAATCCATTTGACGGAGGGTTTATCTAAGAACTCTTTACAATCTTCTATATTGTGGATTTTTTTTTCTTCGTAGGCCGCATCGTTGTAGTCAAAAATGGTGATTGAAACATTCTGTGCCTTTTTTTCACCTACATGTTTTAACGTTCCGGGTGCTGTCCACACCTTCTCTTTTCTGCTTCTGAATAAACGCATGGTTTTCCCCCTGTTTGTTTCGCATCAGAACCTGTCTCAAGAAGATGGTTGGACGAAAATATCTTTTCCCATGGAAGAGATGTCTCCATATTTTGAGATAAATTCAGAATTTTCCTCTTCCGCGTAATCTGCATTCTGATGTACAATAAGCGCCCCGGAATTTGTAGCCTTAGTGGTGTAATGTGATTGTTGTATCGCGCCAAGCCTTTTCTGTACGTAAGCATACACCCCTGTCGGCATCACATCCGGAATATCGTCGCGCTGGTAGCTCTCTGTCTCGCCGTTGTTGTTAAAACCGCCGCCACCTAAATTTCCTCCTCCGGATTCTTCCTCAGTGACGATACGCTGGGAAGATACGATCTTCTTCATCCTTCCCAAGAGCTCCCCAACAAAGGCACCGGCCAAGGATGTGGCTATCCATCCCAGCTCAAGATCTACTAGCGGGATATATTCATACCAGCTATTTATCTGATCGTGCTCGAGTCCCAAGGCCTTTCCCGCTTTTATAAGACCAATAACGAAGGCGCCAAAGACCGCTCCTCTGAAGATATAGTTATCTTTAATATATTTATTGATGAAGCTGAAGAATACTATCACGATGACCATCGGGTAGAGCGCCACCAGCGGGGGGACGGCGAACTGGACGATCTTTCCCACTCCCAAATTCGATACGATGAGGCTGACGACACAGGCACCGACACATGTCCATCTGTAGCCGAGTTTGCCTTTGGATACCTTGCTTAAATATTCCCCGTTGAGAACTGTTAGGGCGACAGCCGTTGTGAGACAGGCAAAGCTCACCAGTACCGAAAGGGCTATCTTGCCATAAGGACCCAGCAAAGAGTTTGTGATGAAGACGAGAAGTCCCGGCCTAGTGAATTCCCCTGCGACAGAGCTGGTAGTTGCGCCCAAATATAAAAGGCCGCCGTAGACGAAGGCGAGGCATATGGCGGAGACGACTCCAGCGAGTGCGAGCATCTTCACCTGATCCGACTTGTTATTGTACCCCTTGCGTATCAGTTGATTGAGAATCATCATCCCCATGACCGTCGATCCTATGAGATCCATCGTTTGAAATCCCTCTAGGAAGCCATGCCCAAAGGGGTGGGGGAGGCTGTTAGCATCGATTGTGGAGATGGGATAGATAACGCCGGCAACGATTAAAAGTAAGACTGTGAGAAGTATCACAGGCGTTAGATATTTTCCGATGCGGTCGATCGCTGATGAAGGATTGATCGCAAAAAATAATGTGACAGCAAAATAGATGAATGAAAATATCCAGGAATTGATCCAGGGGAGGTTTGGCAGTATGGAGAGCTCAAATGTCGTTGCGCAGGTCCTCGGTATGGCAAACAAGGGGCCTATGATTAAAACTATGATGACTGCCAAAACACTTCCAAAGATCGGGTGAATTCGCTCCGACATCTTCTCGACACCGCCGCGGCTGATGGCAACGGCTATGATGCCCAAAAGGGGAAGCCCCACACCTGTCATCAGAAAACCGATCATGGAACTAAAATAACTTGAATTGGAAAAGCGTCCTAAGAATGGAGGAAAAATCAGATTGCCCGCGCCGAAGAACATCGCAAACAGAGCGAATCCGAGGATAAGAATCTGGCCTTTGTTTTTAATCATCGGGCAATGACCCTATATGAAAATATTTTTAAAAGCAAGTTCGACGGTTGGCGAACAGCCGTCAGTTATAAGCTTTTGGCTTCTTTTATATATATTCAATTGAGTTTTTAGGCCTAAGGTGATAGGAAAATGGCCATGAGGGTAAGATTGAACATTTCAAAAGAGAAACAACAGGCCCTGGAGGAGCTCGGAGTGGGTGTCTTGTTTTTGTTTGGGTCCAGGGCTCAGGATATAGCCAAAGCAAATAGCGATTACGATATCGGGCTTTTAATGACCGACTCCGATTTAATTAAAAAAGGGAATCAGGAGTTGTATCAGGCAATCTTTGAGATCTTGTCTGAAGTGATAGGCGAACTTGTGAACATTGATATCGTTTTTCTGGATAGAGCCTCTCTTCAGCTTTGCTACCATGTGGTCAAACATGGAAAGGTAATCTTTGAAACAAACCCAAATATGAGGGTAAAGTTTTTTGAACGTGTTATCAGAGAACATGCCGATTTTGAAGAATATCGCAAATTATTTGAGGAAACGACGCTTAAGAGAATCGCATAGGAGAACAAGATGGTTCCAGTTCCATTGGATAAAGAGACGTTGGTTGTGAGATTGAATGGCATAGAGGGTGAAATGGCAGAACTCAAGCGCTTAGCCAAAACCCCCTTTAATGATTTTAAAGACTCAGATCCATTTAAACTTGCGCAATATCATCTTCACAGGGCTCTTGAAGGAGTGTTCAATATAACAGCGCATATTCTTTCCAGAATTCCCGGTGGGGGACAAGCCAGCAGCTATAAGGATATGGCTATTGCCCTTGGTGAACATGGAATTGTTGATAAGAATTATGCTAATAATAAGCTGAGGTTGATGGCTGGGTATAGAAATCGTCTCGTTCATTTCTATGCCGAAATCACTTCGGAGGAGATGTACAAGCTGATCAATAAAGATTTGGAAGATTTTGATGTTTTTCTTTCAGGCGTGAAAAAAGTTCTTGAAGATCCACAAAAATGGAATCTTGAAGTGGAATAGCATCTCACGAGTGTAATCTAATACAAATTATTTCCAAACTTGAAAATCCTTCCGGCTATGGCAGGGACTGCTACGAGGGCTGAGATGGTAATGAGGATCGAGCCGATCGTCATGATCTGACCGAGGCTGAATATTCCGCGGTGGGATGCTATCATCATGGCGCCAAATCCTATCGCATTTGCTATGCCGGTCAGAAGAATTCCTCTGCCGGTCGAGCCGCCGATTGCGTAGACGATTCCCTCCTCCTTGATTCTGTGGATCAGATGAATTCCAGCATCGATGCCGATTCCGATCAGTATGGGAATGCCGAAGAAGTTGGCCATATTGAACTGAATGCCAAAGCTTCCCATCGCCGCTACGAGCCAGATCAGCCCCAGCGAAAGGGGCAGGACAGCGAGAAGGCTCTCCTTGATCTTTCTAAAATGAATGAATGAGATGATGAGGATCAGAACGTAGGCGATAATGGCAGAATAAATAAATGTCTGCCTCATCAGCTTGCCCGATTCATAGACCTCGATGGGGACTCCAGTGACGAGAGGATCGATGCTTCTGATATCAGCCACAAAAGTTTCGAGTTTTTCCGGCTCCCAAATGTTTTCCTTTGGGATTGCATATACAGCGAATTTTCCATTGGGGCTTAAGTATCTCTCCTTGAGCTCTTCTGGTAGATCGTCGAGAGAGATCGTCGAGGGATCCATCCCGCTTTTGAGCAGGTCGAATTTTTTGCTGAGGTCCTTTAAAATTGCAATCTGGTAGTCTGAGAGTGAACTTAAATTCATCTGAGGATCGATCAGCTTGTTGATGAGCTCACTCACCTTTGTGATGAATTGTTCGAGCTCCCCTACTGCGTCAGCGCGTCCACCGGAGAAGGCCTCTTCCTGAATTTCGCCGAGTCGGTTTCTGAATTTTAATAGCTCACTTTTGAGCTCGTCTGAATTTATTTTTTCGGAAGGCTCCAGGAACTTGAAAGAATCAAAGATCGGCTTGATCTTTTGCACCAAACTGATTCGCTTCTCCTGATCAGGAGGAAAGAGCGTCTCAATGCTGTCGACGCGCTTTACAGTCGGAAGTGATTTGAATTTCTGGGCCAGCCCATTCGATTTTTCTATATCACTTGCTATGCTGATCGAGAACCAGCTCGATTCGTCACTTTCGTCGATCAGCCGCTTTTCGTATTCGACCGATTCGAGGCCTGTGGCCTGCAAATTCAAAAGGTTGTTATCGAACTTCACCTTTGCCAGAAAAAATGGCGAGATGAGAGTGATCAGGATTACAAATGTTATGATAGTTCTAGGATAATGCTGAAGCTCCACGAATCTATTGAGCCTCGGCAACGGCTTGTGATCCTTAATATACCTCTGTCTCGAATCGACGATGATGAGCAGGGCGGGTAAAACAAAAGTCATAGAGATGAGGCAGAGTATAACTCCGCTTGCTGCTATAAAACCAAGCTCGCCGAGTGCTATGAATTTCGACCAGGATATAGCCGCAAAGGCAAGTGCGGTGGTCAGAGCGCTTGTGAGATTGGCCGGTCCGACATGTAAGAGAGTCTCCTTGATTGCTACGTTAGGATATCCGAAGCGTGCGAGCTCTTCGCGATAGCGCGCGACGATATGAATGCCATATTCTATAGTTGCACCTACAAGGACGAGAGCGAAGACGCTGGAGAGCAGGTTGAGCCTGCCAAAGGTGACGGCCAAAAGGCCAAAACTCCAGCTGATGCCGATGATGAGAGAGATAACGGCAAGCGCCGGTCGATGGATTCCCTTCAAAAAGATGCTAAAAATTATGCCGACTAAGATGATGGCAAGAATTGTCGCCTTGGTCATGTCACCTGTTGTCGTTTTCATCTCGTCAGCGGAAAGAACGGGCCTTCCGGTGAGTCCTGCTTTTACATCTGGAAATTCTTGTCTGGTATCATCGAGGGCACTGCGAATTATTTTCAGCGGCTTATCGATGACCTCCATCGTTGAGTAGTCCTTCTGAGGCATCACGAGAGAGACAAGGAATTTGCGGTTCTTGGTTATCAAAAATCCATCCTCATCGAAACTGCCATTTCCGCCGAAAAACACCCCCTCGAGAAATGGCTCGTATTCTTTTTTATTATCGAGAGCCTCTGTCATCCCCGATATCAGCTTGTCGATGAATGTGAAACCAGCGGTCCATCGCTTCTCATCCTCAGAACTCAACGATCCCTCTATTCCTCTGTTTATCAATCCGAAGAGTTGTGAGAGGGTTGTGACCTGAGAGAGATCCTTGACGGCAAATGGCGGGTTACCAAGCATCTGGTGCAGGTTTTCAAGCTCATCCTCCGTAAGGTAGATCATGAAATTCTTTTCCAGTTGCTTGTTTTCTATCTTGTAAAGAAAACGCTTTATCTCGGGAGCATCTTTCAGACGTGTGGCTAAGGACTCCGTAAACTTTTTCGCATCTTTTATATTACCGTCAGCTTCGACTATTATATAAAGATATTCCTGATCTCCGAATTCCCGCATGAAATCTTTATAGCGCTTATGATATTCGAGCTTTTCGCTGACGAGGTTGTCCTGATCGGCATCAACCCTCATCAATGTGACGGATAGAATGATAGATATCAGAGAGAGAATCAGAGCAACAGCTACGATCTTGCGGGGATATGTAGTGATGAATTCACTTAATTTTAAAAATAATATTTTTTGCAAGATTCACCTGTTAAGTTAATTCGAGGTATCCTTTATCAACATGAAGGGTTAATTTATAGCTTCTTAAAAAGTTAAGACCCAAAAGGCCATCCGCGGGAACCCTTGGAGGTAGAGAATGGGATGCGACTTCAATATTATCGATTTCTTTTCCCAATGCGGATACTTTTTGTATTTTAAAGAAGGGGGTGTATTCAATGCTGCTGGCAGTTGTGATAGCCAATTTTCGACAAGGTTGTGTCAGGTCATATCCAACATCATCAAGTATTTCAGGGCATATCATAGTGTATGTTGCCCCCGTGTCCAGAATCATTCTCGCATATCTTGTGTTGGCTGGGCCCAGGATTTTAACGGGCACTATTATTGATTGGCTGTTTTTTGGGAAAATAAATTTACTCATATTGATTTAAAACAGGCTGCTAAATCATCAGGCCAGTCTTCAGAATAAACAATATACGCAATTCCGGAATATTTTTTAGATTTCTGGTGGATATCTTCGCGCCTGGGGCTGTGAGCTATGAGCTGACCTGTAAGTGGCGTGCCGGTTTTTTCATCGACTTCATCAACTGAAATCAACAGCCATTCATTATTATGTTTTTTCCTTATTTTTTCTATAGTTTCGTTCTTCATGTCTTTTAATTTGATAACATTGGTTTTTCACAATGTCAATGTAGATGAAAATGTTGGGAGATGTGGATTGTAAACTGGATATTGTTAATTGGGTATTTACATTCCCTGTGGTTCATACGCCGGCATCTTGCTGCTCGACATTGCTGCGACTGCCAGATCCTTTCCGACCTTCCATGCTGTGCCCGGCATCTTGTGGCATTCGATCATCACCTCTTCGAACGACTTAAGAAAATAATCCGCATGCTCATCTGTGATGATGAGAGGAGGCAGTATCTTGACGACGTTGATGTTGTGGCCGGCAACCTGAGTCAGGATCTTATAGTTCTTCATCAGCGGAATTACCACCATCTGTGCGAAGAGTCCTTTTTTCGCTGCCTGCAGCATCATCCAGCTCGCCTTGAGCTTCAATGATTTGGGGGAGCCAAACTCTATGGCGATCATCAGACCCTCTCCCCTAACGGCTTTTATCAGTTCAAATCTGTTTGCCATCTGGGTGAGCCCCATCCTGATCTTGTAGCCGATCGAAGCGGCGTGCTCGACGATGCCTTCTTCTTCGATCAGATCGAGGGTGGCCAGTCCCGCAGCCATGGCGAGCGTATTTCTTCCGAATGTGTTGGAGTGAACGACGCACTCCTCCATATTTGAAAACACCTTCTTATATATATTTCTGCTGTAAGCGATCGCGCCGATCGGCACAAAGCCGCCGGAAAGAGCCTTCGCAACGGTGACGATATCCGGCTCGATCTCCCAGTGGTGATGCGCAAACATTTTTCCTGTTCTTCCAAAGCCTGTCTGCACTTCATCGGCGATGAGAAGGGCACCATATTTTCTGCAGACCCTCTCAGCCTCTTTGTAAAAGTTGGGGTCGGGAATATTCACACCCTTTCCCTGTACCGGTTCGAAGATGAACGCAGCGACATCTCCTTTGGATAGCTCATGATTTAACGCGGTGAGATCGTTGAAGGGAATCATGGTTGCCCCCGGAAGTAGCGGACCAAAACCCTTTTTGAATTCATTGTTGCCATTGAGCGCGAGCGAGCCTGTTGTCAATCCGTGGAATGCATGATCCCAAAAGAGGATTCTCGGCTTTTGCGTCGCCTTTCTTGCAAATTTGATAGCGCCTTCGTTTGCCTCCGTTCCGGAGTTCGTCCAGAATATCATCTCGACCCTTCCTCCGATGAGGTTGACGAGCTTTTCGGCAAGCACTCCTGCCAGAAGTGGGGAATCCATCTGTACCATGTTGGGCAAATCGAGATCGAGAGCCTGTCTTATGGCATCCTTTATCTTTGGGTGATTTCTTCCGAGCGCGAAGACTCCATAGCCGGCCAGAAAGTCGAGATATTTATCCCCATTGCTATCATAGAGGTAAACTCCCTCTCCCTTTACATAGTTCTTATCAAAACCGATCGTCTTCAGGACGCGGGCAAGCTGTGTGTTTATAAAATTTCCGAAGAGCTGATGCTGCTTACCCTGATATCTGTTGACGATTTCTTTTAGGTCGAATGTCATCGTTCACCTCCGCTATGAGAGCGGCACTATCAGAAAGAGATAGCAAGCGCAAAGGAAAATTAAGATGCTTGACCAAACTTTCATCCTCGGTTAAACCTACGCATATGCCAAAGAAGAATAGTTCATTAGATACCGCTGTAGCTGAAGATCCACTTATTCAGGGACTTTTGGAGGCCAAAGGGAAGAGGGTGGAAGTCATCGCCTTCGGAATCGCCTATCAGGGAACGCTGCAGCAGATTGATCCCGATGAAGGAACTGTCGTCATAGTGTCAGGGGATGACAGGGCTACACTGGAACTCGAAAGAATCGAATCCTTATGCATTCTCAAAGACAATGGGGAATAATCCTCCCTCTTTTTATCGCCATTTTAATATCATCGACTGCGTTATCCCTCGATGAGAATTTCTCGATATCGATAATCGGAACGACTCATTTTCAGGACGTCGCTGTGATCAAGAACGGGCTCGCAAATTTAAAGGGAAGGGTTTTGAATATCTATCCGGCTCAGGAGAACAAGGGGCTTGTGATATTGAGAGGGACCTATATTGGCGACATCAAAAACCTTCTTTATGATATTCGATCCCTATCCATCGATCGCTTCAATGTGGAGGTCGTACAGTCAGATACCGTTCTCAACGTAAACTTGAGAAAGCTCACATCCGATATCCCTTCGAACGAATGAAACAAAATTAATATCTTCATAAAAATCAAATTATCATCACTTTTGTTGATCTGAGCAAAGTCTGTCGAGATCTTTTGTGCCTCTTAACATCTTGATTATTAATGTCTTTTTCCTAAATTCAATTTTCAAAAAAAAGTACGCAACTTTTATCAAACTCATCCGATACATATCTCGGGAAATGAAAACTTTTGGGGGATTCTTAAAAGGAGAAAGATAATGAAGAAGGTATTAGCGTTTATCCTGTTGGTATCATTGATCATTCCATTTGTCGCATCCGCTGAAAGTGATGACATCGTTGGCTATCACAAAGGTTTTTTCATCAAGAGCCGCGATGGAAATTTCAAGCTGACAATCACGAGTAAGACGCGAGTCAAATGGCAGCTCTTGAGAACAACGAAAGAGAGTACAAAACAGACATTTCGTATAAGGGGTGCAGATTTACAGTTCAAAGCTGACATCTACAAAAAATATTACACATTCTTAAAGCTTTATCACTCCACAAAGAGTCAATATTATTCAGGCGTCAATATTCTCTACGGCGGAATCGGTGCAAGATTCAGTCCTTACTTCAATCTTGAAGCGGGCATCGTTGATCTTCCATTGCAATTTCCAAGTGGTGATTCACTCCTCTCTGAAGGTTCGCTCGTTGTTACTCAGGCAGATGGTCAAGTTGAGCTGACGCCACTACGTTCAAGCTTCGGTTCACCGACCGGCCTTGGCGTTTGGGCGGATGGTGGCATCGACAAGTTCTTCTATCAAGCAGCGGTGATCAATGGAAACGATGACCCTTATATTTTAAATGTCAACAAGTGGGTATCTGCAGGTTTCCTGGTCGGTTATCATATTTTGGGAGATGCTAATACAAAAGATGATTACGCATGTTCAGTTACACCTCAGCTCACAGTCACAAGCGGTTTTAACTATCAGGGCAAGAGATATCAGATGGATGCCACAAATACCAACGTTACCGCGAGGATCAACTATCTTCTGACCGGTTCGATGGGCGCGGGATTCAGGTATTCAGGTTTTTCGGCGACGGGTAACGCATTTTTAAGAAAGACTAATGTTCCATGGTCTAATCTGGTGTGGACGAGGTCGAATCTTACAGATTTCGGTTACTATTTAACGCTTGGCTATTACATCTTCCCGAAAAAGTTGCAGGCAGTTCTTCAGGGTGGACAGATCTTTCGTCAGGGACCGGATAATAACTCCAATCAGCTGGGCGGTGGTTTGAACTACTACATTGTCGGACAGAATATCATGCTCACAGCCGATTACATCTGGACAGAGGATTATGATGATGTCGCCGGCAGAAAGAACAATCAGGAACATATGTTTGGCATCATGATGACAGCCAAGTTCTAACATTTACAACATAGATATTTTAAAAGCGCTCTCTTCACGAGGGCGTTTTTTTTTTGTGCGCGGCACAAGTGGAGCTTAATGTATAGGTGAGCCATACTGATTGACGTCGATATACCGGTCGCCACTTCGCGGCCTTAACTGGATATCCACTTTTTCTCCGGTCCCGGCCGATTTGATTGTCACAGTTACATCGTTGTCTCCGCGGCTCGACAATACATACTGATAATAAGGATCCGACACACGATAGTTATCTGAGTTAGGTATATACCAGAGGCTTTGCGGCACAAATGTGCCCACGCCCTCGCCGTTGATCTTAACCAAAGTATCGCCAATTTTTATACCTTTTTCTGCCGCTGGAGAATTAGGCTCGACATAGCGGATGACGCGCCAGTTATCAGGAGCAAAACCAAGACCTAGCCAGCCGTAGCGAAAATGTCTCACAAAACGTACCGGTGCTTGAGGTGATTGTGCTGGGAATTCTTCAATGAGTTCGTTGAACATGACCGGCGCAACACTGCGGATATCCGAATTGTAACCCTCGGTGTCGGCTTCACCTAACCATATTATCGGTGGAGTTTCAAGCTTTGCGGCTTTGGTCAGCCTGGCACGGTTCAAAAAATTAAGTCTGATATTGGTGTAATAGCTGATCGTTGTATAACCGGGCGTGGTAGTGGAAGTTGTGACTGGAACCTGCGAACTAAAGCCTGCGGCACTCCATCCGACAAAGCCGGTATTCCAGACAGATTTGATCTCTGTGTTTGTAACTGTCGCCGGTGGTGTATATTGTTCTCTCTTTCCAAGGAAGAAATTCATACTGATGACAATCTGAGGATTCTTCTGGTTTCGCGTGAATCCATGTTTCTGTAAAACTTTTTCCAGTTGTCCGAAGAGCTCTTTTTCAAGAAGGGGATTTGCTTTATTCGTATAGTCAAAATTGTAAGTATTGAATGAGGCGAGCGGTTCTTCATTATCTCTGTAGGCCTTGATGTTTATCGCTTCAGTGGGAAAGACGACGGGAAAATCCTGTGAAGCGGGATCGGAAGTATAATTAGCCAGGGTCAGCATTAAATCAGCTTCGGTTTTATATTGAGTTTTGGGATCGACAGCGGTTTTGCTATGCCCGGCACCGCCCGTCGTCATACAGGCCACAAACACCAGCCCAATACAGCAGATTAAAAACACAGCTTTTAAAATGTTTTTATTGATCATAACCCCCCCCGATAATTTAAGGACTTTATACCCCTATTTTCTAAAATCGTAAACAAGATTGTAACACCTGACCTGCTTCATCGTGGGAGGATTATTAATAAAAGCATTTCAACATTGGGAAAACCATGATGGTGGAAGGCTGGTCCTCAAGGGCACTCGCAGGACTGGCGTTGGCACAAAACCGCGCGGATACAATTTGAATTGTGACACAGTCTCTGATTTTCCACTATCACGATCAGATATTTCATCTTGTATTCATTAATAAATAAGAGTAAGAAGCTACAAAATTAATTGAGACTGCTAGGGGTGCTCCTTATGCGGGAGCTGAGATAAGACCCTTATCACTTGATCCGGATAATGCCGGCGAAGGGAAGCGGATAGACTGTTGATTCAGTTATGCCACCCACGTCGGGTGGTTTTTTATTACCACCCAAAGCATTCCTCCTAGTGCTTCGTCAATTTAATTTCCACCGGTGGAAATATGATAATATTAAATTGTTACGAGCACTTGTGCCCTTCCTCAGTATAAAAAATTTAATAGATGAGGTGCTAAGCATCTCTACAAACCAAAGGAGGAACTCATGTTCCAAAATATCAGTGAAGCACAGATCAGTAAGGCAATCGTCGGTGAATTTAACGAGTGGTTTCAGGATTATATCATTTCAGATGTAATCATTGTTGGTGGTGGCCCAAGTGGTCTTATCGCCGCAAGAGATCTCGCAAATTCAGGAATGAAGACGCTTGTAGTTGAAGCTAATAATTATATCGGCGGTGGTTTTTGGGTCGGTGGTTATTTAATGAACACACTAACGTTTAGATCTCCTTCTAATGAAATCCTCGATGAGCTTAAAATTCCATACAAAAGGGCAGATGAAGGACTATTTACAGCAAACGGCCCTCACGCATGTTCAAAGCTTATCTCTGCCGCATGTGAAGCTGGCGCGAAAATATTAAACTTAACTAGTTTCGATGATGTAGTCTACCGTAATGGAAAAGTTGAAGGAGTTGTAATAAACTGGACTCCTGTCAAAAGTATGCCAAGACAAATCACTTGTGTAGATCCAATATCGATAGAAGCTAAAATAGTAATTGATGCCACTGGTCACGATGCACATGTCTGTCGAAGTTTAGAGAAAAGAAAAATAATCAAGTTAGTTGGTTTTGGACCAATGGATGCAGATAGTTCCGAATCACTCGTTGTAGAGAAGACTGGCTTTATTCATCCAGGCCTTGTCGTAACAGGTATGGCGGTTTCGACTGCATACGGTGTTCCACGCATGGGCCCAACTTTTGGTGGGATGTTATTTTCAGGCAGAAAAGCAGCTAAGGCTATTAAAGAGTTATGAACACGTTCATTCGAATTATAGATGTAAACCTTAATCGCCTGCGAGAGGGATTGCGACTTCTTGAAGATGTTGCACGTTTTATAATTGAAGATGATGTTTTAACTTTTAAATTAAAAGAGTTTCGTCATAAGATAAAAAATCTTATTAAAGAAGATCTAATCTCTCATCGGAATAGTATAAATGATTTTGGTAAAAATATTCACACAGAAGAAGAGCTTAGTAGGTCTGGTTTGCTTGATTTGACTTGCACCTCTTTTAAACGAGTTCAAGAGTCGCTTCGAGTTTTAGAGGAAATTGTAAAAGTTACAAATAGTAATTCTGCAATTTCATTTAAAAATTTGAGATTTGAAGCGTACGATCTTGAGAAGTTCTTCGTTAAATCAATTGTCCCCTTTGTGCGCAAAAAAGTACCCAATCCACTGCTTTATTTAGTTCTTTCTTTAGAGGATTGCGGTGACAACGATCCACTGGAAATTGCCGAAATAGGGCTATCTGCCGGCGTTAAAATGTTGCAACTCAGATGGAAAATTTTGCCAGACTGCAAAATTCTAGAGCTTGGAAAAAAACTAAAATCAATTTGTAATCAATATAATGCTCTATTCATTGTAAATGACCGTCCAGATATCGCGCTCTTGCTTAAATCAGACGGCCTTCACCTTGGTCAAGATGATATCAAGCCTTCTATA
This sequence comes from Pseudomonadota bacterium, assembly GCA_043818055.1. Classification (GTDB taxonomy): domain Bacteria; phylum UBA10199; class UBA10199; order 2-02-FULL-44-16; family JBDRGF01; genus JBDRGF01. The sequence continues at coordinate 26,000 of JBDRGF010000031.1, forward strand.
GCCAGAAAAATTGTCGGTAGTGAAGCGGTAATAGGTCTATCGTGTCATAACATAAAACAATTAAAAAAAGCGCATAGTGAGCCAATAGACTATGTAGGAGTAGGCCCAATCTTTTTCACAAAGACAAAAAGAAATCCATCTCCTACAACGGGAGCTGGGCTTCTAGCAGAGATTCACAATATCAAAATTCCCGCAGTGGCAATCGGAGGCATTACGCCAAAAAATCTAAATGAAATAGTTCAGTTTGGATGTCGTAGAGCAGCAGTGGTTACTGGAATCACAATGGCCGCTGACATTAGACTTAAAACAAAAGAATATTTGGAGGTATTACAGTGACTCAACTTTCAGCAGCAAAACACGGTGTTACTACAAATGAAATGATAGAAGTATCAAAGTATGAAGGGATTCCAGTAACTAAAGTCAGAGATTCGATTGCTGATGGGAATATAGTAATCCCGTACAATCCTAAGCATGCACCAAGTAGAGTGCGCGCTATCGGAGAAGGAACGAGGGTTAAAGTTAATGTTAATCTTGGAACATCCGAAAATAATGTCGACTTAGATCTTGAACTGAAAAAAATTGAACTTGCACAAAACTTAGGGGCTGATGCAGTCATGGACTTAAGTACCAGCGGCGATTTAAAAATGATTAGAAGCGAAATCCTCTCAAGATCTGAAATTCCAGTTGGGACGGTCCCTTTATATGAAATTTTTGAGCTGGCAAAAAGTCGTGATGGTGATTTTGCTGACATGTCCATAGATGACATCTTTGAAGTAATAGCCCGGCAAGCTGAAGATGGAGTCGATTTTATGACAATACATGCCGGTATCAATCGATCTAGTTTAGAGAAATTGCACAAACAAGAAAGAATTTTAGGTGTTGTAAGTCGGGGAGGTGCTCTGCTTTCCTATTGGATGAAAAAAAATAATAAAGAAAACCCACTATTCGAACATTATGATGATTTATTAAATATTATGGCAGACTATGATGTGACTCTGAGTTTGGGTGACGCGCTTCGTCCAGGTTGCATCAATGACGCAACAGACAGAGGGCAAATGGAAGAATTGCTCATACTTGGAGAAATGGCAGACAGGGCTCGCGATAAAAATGTGCAGGTAATAATAGAAGGTCCGGGACATATTCCACTCGACCAGATTGCTTTAAATATCAAAATTCAAAAGTGTGTCAGTCGAAACACGCCTTTCTACGTTTGTACGATGTGTGGCAACTTCTGTGCAATCAAACTAGGCCAATCTTAAAAAATCAATTATGACATAGCCTCGTTGTTCAGGATGACATCTACAAGGCGTTTTTCAACAGCCCTTTGTTCTTATCAAACGCAGGACGGGCGTCGGCTGATAAACCATATTTTATTTATTTTTTCTCTTACTTAGATTTTTCAACATTTCCAGCTCACCTTTTATTAAAGCTTCTTTTTTTGCGCGGGACCAGCGTTTGAGCTGGGATTCACGTTTGAGAGCATCCATTTTATTTTCAAATTTTTCATGATGAAGAAGTTTTACAGGTCTTTTAATACGGGTATTGTGACCTCCACTGCCTTGATTGTGTTCCTTAATGCGTTGTTCGAGGTTAGTCGTGTAACCGATATAGTAAGAATTGTCTGAACATTGAAGAATATAAACAGTATGTTTCATATGTGCCCTTCGACTCGTCGCTTTGCTCCTCGCTCAGGACCATTCGACGCTAATGACTTGGATTTTCCCTTATCACAGGGCTGCGCCATGAGCAAGCCCCTACCAGCTTTTGCTGGCAGGGGCGCGTCGAATGGCTCCGCAGGACGGACTCGAACCGCCGACCCAGTGGTTACACGTGATCCAACTGTTTCCAGTGGCGTGGACTATCTCATCATCCTTGAAGGATGGCGGGCGCTTGTGAGGGATTATTGATCGCTTTTCTCACCCTCTAGTCTCTGCACCTTCCAGGTTACATTTTCAAGCTTCGCCTGGCTTGGCTCAGGATTACCATGCTCTCATCGAGGTTAGGCTTCCCTGAATTCACCCGCTTTTCACCTCGCTGTTGCCAACGAGGGCTGCCTATTGACAGCCACTTGCTCTACCGACTGAGCTACTGCGGAATATTTAATTATCAATAAAACTGTCCAAAAATTTACGTCCCTGCCCGTTTTTAAAAGCCTGATAACTTTTGCAAATCCATTGGCAACTTATGTATCGTAAACCAGCACTAATAAAGCAGATACACTTATTATATCGTAAAAAATGACTTGCTTCTCTATCACCATAGATTCTCCTTGTAAAGAGGCAAAAAGGGGGTTATTCAACGTTCTCATATGCTTTGAATTCAATATGTTCACGTGGGTTGTTCTCAGGTCATTTTCTTAAAAAAATAAGCAACATTTTCAGGAAATTGCCGATAAGTTGAGTGATACTCTATAATAATATTAGCATCGGGATAATACATGCCATATATCATAAGAAATCAATTGGCGAGCGGGCTAAAATTTGCGTTTCAGCCACCCGCCGGTCAAAGCTCAACGCAAACCTATGCGAAGCCATATTTTATCGACCAGGAGGGTTTGAGAATAGCAAGGGCGCAGCAAAAAGAAATCAATCTGCTTGAAAGAAATGTCGGCTGGCGTTTCTGGAAGGGATGGGGGAATAAAGATGAATATCAAAAGGGAGATCACTTAAGAATCGAAGGCGAAGAGTATCTCCTCACAGGACCGATCGAATCCCTAAGTGAATTCTATTCGCCATTATGCCCTCACACGATAGATGAACGATCCCCGATCGAAAGCTTTTTCAACCAAAAGGGAGAACAATATTTTGCTGCGAATTACTTTGCTGCTGATGTAGCGGAATCTTCAACAGGTGAAGAGGTTGCAATTTTTCGAAACAACGGAGCTTGCATAACGATAGTGCCGATGATCGAAGGGGCACTTAAACTTAATGGTAGCATTCTCACGAGCCCCCATCCTTTGAATGACCGTAATATTCTGGAGATCGATGAAAGAAAATTTACAGTATTTTTAAATGCTCATTCAGGCGATTTACCTCTCTGGAGTGCGATGAGGTTGTATAGGAGAGCGGAACAACAGAAGCCAAAAGAACAGAAGCAAGAAGTCAGAGGCAAGAAGCCAGAGACAACAGGATCGGTTGAAGAGGGACAATTGGGGGCAGAAAAAGCGCCGGCGGTGGCTCCGGCAACAGATGAGACAGAAGCCGGAGGCAAGAAGCCAGAGGCAAGAAGTCAGAGGTCAGAAGAGGGACAAGGGATAAGTGGCCAGGGGCCAGAAAAAGCTGTAACACTCAAACATAAAAGAAGAAAAAAAGGGGGATTGCCCTATAAATATGTATGCACGCAGCAAAAATTAAAAACAAGGTCTGTTGTAAAGCCGCTTTTACAGGCTAAACCAGCCGTTGAAGAGTTTGTGCCTGTTATTCCAGTTGAAGAACTTGAACCTGTTGCTCCAGATGAAATACCCGGGCTTGTTTTAGGAGGGGGATCAGTTGTTGTAGATTTGAAACGATTAACTGAAAAAGATATTCCTGCTGTATCTGCCGATACAGCTCCCGGACTAGCAGTTCCAGCGGAAATTGCAGATGGAACTTTTGGTGTTTTGGAAAGGTTGGCAGAAGAAGCACAAAAGATGACGACGCCCTTTTTGTCTCCGATTGAACCTCCTGTTGTACAGCTTGAACCAGTTGAACCGCTTAAACCTGTTTCAAAAGACACAGGGGAAATAGTTGCAGCTACCGATGCTCTTTTAGAAGGGCCGCAGGAAAAAGATGCATTTCCTCCAGGTACAGCTCAAATGCAGCCAGATGAAATAGCGGTGGCACTTGATGAGTTGTCTGAAATAGCTGAAACACAATCGACTGGCGCTGATGCCTCCGGCTCTCAAGATCAAAGGGGACAGGAACCACTCCCCGTTGCAGATGAGGTTTTACCTGTCGAAGAATCAACAGAAGATGTGGTTGTTCCTCCGTCACTTACTCCACTCGACCAAGGTGAAGCAGATGCTCAAACAGCTTGGGAATTGAGAGAAGAAGAACTTCCATTTACATTTAATGAAGATCCTGCCGAACTTCTTCCAGCAGGTGATGGATTAGTTTTAACTGTTAATGTTGACGGTTATTTGCCTCTTGTTGAAGATCCAAATGTTATACCCGCTTCTGATAAACAATCAACTACAACATTCGATTCTTTTAGCCTTGATGGTACATCGTTGCCAGAAGAAGAACCGCTTTCTCCGGACGGGCAATTGCAAGAACTTCCTAGTCCAGAGGAATCACTCTCTAAAAGTCCGAGCTCGCCCGCCTCTGATAGGACAAATCCAGAGCTGCTTGGTGCGCTAGATAGACATATTCAATCTTTACCACAATCATCCGATGGTCCGACGGTCCAACGTCCGATTGTAATTTCAAATGATCGCGCTGCACCTCCGGCATGTCCGGTGCATGTGGCGGATGAGTCGGTAGCGGCCGTCTATCCAAAGATTTTCAAAGATAAAGTGTATTATGAGATTGTGGGAGGAGGGGGTATTATTCCGGGTCCCAAATTACAGGAATTCGGAAATAGAGTAGTGGGGGTAATGGAGGTTCATTATTTTCCATCAGGTCTGGAGGCGCGTGAGCAGAGAAGGTTCGTTGGTCTATTGCCGATGAGGTTGGATGGTGACTCCCGTGAGATTGTCATAGGTCGTGAGGAAATTATTACAGTCGATACACCAGCCCTTTCGCGCAAGGGCAGAATTGGCATATCCCAGCTTGGTGCTTCGAGCAACCATGTTAAGCTTATTTTTAATGAAGGTCGTGTAATGGTGGAGGATATGCAATCTACCAACGGAACGATTATTCGAAATGTTGATTCGAATCAAAAAGCTTCTGTTCAGGTTTTAGGTTTGACTAGTGGAGTATATGAAAATGAGATTTTGGATGGCAGCTCTATTTTTTTGAAGGGGACGAATGTTGTTTTGCATGTGCGGCTCATTCCGGAAGAAGTATGGAATTTTCAAGAAAGCGGATCTGCCATTCCTTTGGACGAACAGACAAAACGATATCCTGTTAACAGCAATGTTCCCGAGAAGCCGGTGTTTGAAGTGAGTTCCGGCGAAATAGATGCTTTTATGGAACAAGAGGAGGGATCAAAGTCGACTGCTCCGGTTTCTTCGAGTGCAAAAACCAGTGTGGTTGAAGCCGCTGTTCAATTACAAGACCTCAAAAAATTTATTCCTCAAGATTCTTCAAAGGGACCTGTGCTCTCGTTTACGCCACCTGTTGGAGAGGGTGTTCAATTAGGAGGTGCCTCTACGAGAATCGATCCAAAAACTGAGACGACGGATTTGTCGGCTATTCCAGAGCTGGAGCCTGCAGATTCCGTTCCAATAAAAACCAGAGAGGAAAAACTTGCGACATTCTTGCGTCGGACTCGATCTAATGAACTTGCATCTCATGGATTGATCTCTGGAGATAATTCACCCTTCGAAAGGGATGAGAATGGGAGAGTTAGACCGATTCGAGGAAAGAATCCTAAGGAAATCATAGCAGGCTACCTACAGGTTTCTAAAGGGGGAAGTGCGATTGGATGGTTGCCGGTTATTTTGTCTGAAGATGGATCGAAAGTGCTTTTTGGCAGGAAATTTGCCGGCAAGGGTAAGGACGCCTCATTGAAAATTGGTGAAAAATTCTCAGTTTATTCTGCCAAAAACTCTGTCGCCTTTGCGGGTGACATGGCCATATCCGGTAAACATTTCAGTCTCAATTTTGACGGAGAAAATACAACGATTGTCGATGAAGGCTCAACAAACGGAACTTTTGTCAATGGTAAGAAAATTGAGCCGAATCAATCGGTCGGTTTGGAGAACAATGATGTAGTTTTAATTGCTGAGGATTTAAGCTTTGTTTTTACGGCAGTCTCCCCAAAATATCGCCGATCGATGGTGGATGAAGCAGAAACCGGCAGATCGATTAGTCAAACCCCCGCCCCAGCACAAGCACTCTCTCGCGGACAAATTTTGACGAAGACAGGAAATGTCGGTGTCATAATAAATGGATCAGAATATATGCCGGGGGTGAGGGTTTATAAAGAGGGTGATAAATTCATATTGGAGTTGCCAGGATCATGTACTGGTTTGAATGATTTTGGAAAGAAAAATTTAACAATAGGGTGTAATGAAGGTTATTGTATTCAGATAGCTGGCATATCACAACCGGAAGAATTAAATGGGCTGCTGGCGACAATTGCTTTGAAAAAAAATGGTAAGCCACCCTTTTTGCAAATCATCTCAAAGAACAGGGGGGTCACTCTTGATACAAAGAGCCCGTCGGCTTGGATGAAGCTTAAGAATAATCAGGTATTAAGCTTTGATGGCCATATGGAATTGACAATACGACTTGTCAAAGGCGTTCCTTCTCAAGATGATGGAAATGATCCGAAAATGCCATCCACTTATCTTATGGATGTGGAGACAAAGGAAAAACTGCCCCTGGTTTTTAGAAAAAATGGAGTGACCATAGGGAGAGTGGCAAAGATCGATTCAGGGACACTCTTTTTAGATGTAGAAGATAGAGTTTTAATCAGGAGAAAAGAAGGAACCTTTACAGTTAAAATAAATAAACTGACACCTCAATTATTAGATTTTCGTCAAACCTTAAGGATTGGAGAAAGAAGTTATAGGTTTATGAGTACGGGAAAAGACGAGGTGTCTGATTTTTCCTAAAAAGAGCAACATTTTTACGATATTAACCGATAATAATGTAACAACAGAGATTTGGAGGAAGTTATGGTTGTAAAATTAATAAGGCCGGGCGGGGGTTTTGCGAATCCTTTTTTGAACAAGCAGATGGGTGCCGGAATCTCATCGCCCACAGCTGGTGACCAGTCTGTTTTTTCCCAACATCAGGGTAAGAACTATTTGGTATATACTCAGGGTGATTATGAAAATTCGATACTCTATGGTAATAATAAGAGTGCCGCTACTTTTTCCCCCTCGGGAAAAGACCGCCTCAGCATTCAATATAATAGCCTTGTAGAAATAAAAGGGGCTGCAAGGGCTCAAAACGAAGATGAATATCAAATTTCAAAGCTCCGTTTCGGTGACACGCTCAAAATCTCCGGCGAGGAGTTTATGCTGGTCGATGGCGATCGCTTCGGCGAGAGAAAACTGGAAGTTCCGCCATTTCAATCACTTTATGAAGATTTGCGACAAGTGGATGTAAAAATTTTCTCCCTCACGCAATCAGCCGAAGGTAATTTAGAGATCGATGGTACAGGGAGTGAGAAGGGTTCGATCAGTTACAAAAAATCGTGGTTGCCGCTTAGCTGGAATTTACGTGCGCCTGATTGGAAATTTAGCACTGCTGGCTTTGCGTTTGGAGCTTTTCTCATCTGTTGTACGGATTTCGATATTCCGCTTACTTATTTCGTCCCTTGGGCTGTAAGATCAGCTCTCAGGGTGTTTTCTGGTTTTCACTTTACCCCGAAAAAACCCAGGGTTGAGCTTTCTGATAAAAAATATAGAACTCTTCCATCATTAGAAGGTAGCCGCGAGTTTTCGACGCCGCTTTATGCACAATGCAACTCTAAACTCTGGCAGGCGCCAATTGACAGGAAGAAGATGGAGATTTATGGCGCAGGTGTTGAGAGAACACCAACATTTGATGGCGAACAGGTCGCAAGGCTTGTGGTGGAGAGGCCAAATCTAAAGAGGTTCGGTTTGGGGCTATTAAATATTGTATCATGGCCTCTCAGATTTCCGTTCGGTATTCAGAGGATGAGAAAGTGGGATGTCAGACTCTATCCTAATAGTGAAGGTGCTGTGAGTGTGATGCGAGGAAATGAGACTTTTGATGTTGAAGAGAAAGGAATTGTTCTTCGAGATAGAGACTTGGTTAGTATCAACGGGAAGAAATTCGTAGTTGATTTTAAAAAATGGAATCACAAACTGCCCCCTTGGTCGGAGGTGAGGGTTTTGAAAGAGAAGTCAGAGGTAAGAAGCCAGATGTCAGAAACACCAGCACCCGCAGCTGAGACAGCGCCTGCAACAACGACACCGCCACCAGAAACAGAGCCGGCGGATTCGTCAACATTGACATCCCCACCGCTGCCGACAGGAGGTTCAGGATTAGCAGAATCAACGTCAACAACACCAATGGCTCCAGGGACAAGTAGCCAGGGTCCAGGGGGAGAGCCTCCTGCAACTGAAACAGCGCCTTCAACAACAACACCTCCGTCAACTTTGGTACCCCCGCCACAGCCAGTAGAAGATACTGATCCGGAATTTGAGATACCTATGGGCTTTGCTGTGGATGAAGCAATATCAGCTGCCTTGAGTGGAATTAATCTACCTCCCCCTCAGGAAGAATCATCTGCATCATCTGCAGGATTAGAGCCGATGAAACCTGAAGAAAAGAAAAAAACAGGCGAATCTTTTGCTATAGACGGAGCACCACAACCGGCATCTGAAGCTGGCGCAGGAGAAGGTCAAAGTGGAGATGAAAGTGGACAAAGGCAGGAACGAGATAACATTTCTGAACCTGCTAAATTTGGAGAAAAACCAACTAATGAGAAAGAGGATGCCGAATTTTGGAGAATGCATGATGAACTAGCTCAAAAAGAGGTAGCATTAAAAGGCTTGCAACAAGCTTCCCCTGAGACGAGTGTGGATGAAGAGTTGCAACTAGGTACCTCCGACCGCATTCCGGCGGCAAAAGGCACGTCAGGTGGGTTTAAAGCTGCAATACAACAAGGAATGAAATATAAAGAATCTGAGGGTGGTGCAGCATCAAATATCCTGAGAGATTTAGGTTTACTGAGCGAGGAATTTGCTGTTAGTAACGTTTCAGAAAACGATAGAGAGGGTAGTGGTAGTGGGCTTGATAAAGTGGATGAATTTTTAGGTAGACCAGAAACACCGAAAAATACGAATGATGCTGACCCTGTAGAGAGCCTCATAGGTCAACATAAAGCTGCACAAAATCTTATGACCGGCAGTGATAATCGCCCAGTTGTTGGGACTCTAGAATTGAATGTTGATGATGTGGTGGAAGATGAAGCTTTACCTTCCATGTCCCATGCGACTGAAGATATAGATGTCTCGGAATTGCTTGCACAGATCACCGGAGATTTTGCTGCGGTGAGGCTCATCACGCCTGTAAAGAGCAAACAACTTTTTAGCAAGGGAGTAGATGAAAAAAACAATCCGGATTATAATGCAATAGGTTTAAGACCGGGTGAGATTGTGCAAACCGTCTTTGAAGTCTATTTAAAGCTGCAAGATGGTCGAGTCACACGTTTGGGCAGTTTTCCCGTAATCACTCCTGCAACAGAAGATGATGTTGCGATCTCCGTGGGCAGTTTTGGGGATCCCGGAAGAGACCCTGTCCTGTTCAATGGAAGCGAAATTAAACTGATCGAACCAAATCTTCCACATAACTATGCACAACTGACATTCAATAAGAGAGGTAGCGTATGGATAAGCAAGCTTTCCGGTAAAGAGGTAAAGGTGATACGAAGCGGTGGAGTCGAAGAACAGGCCTATGAAATAGGCGCCCAGCAAAACATCGTGCTGGCTGACAATAATCAATTGGAATTCGGTCGATATATATTCCGCTATCACCACATAAGCCCCGAACACCGCTTGCACCCGGATGATCAGGCGGCAGCGGCAGTATCGGCAGTAAACGCTTCATCAAATCAGCAAAAAAAAAAGGTAAACCCCACAGGGATAGAGATTGATTATATGAATCTAGAGCATTCACCGGATATATATCATGAACATTATAAGGGAATAAGCTGGCCTGTTCTTGTGATTAAAAATGATTCTAAATCTACAAATTGGAATAATCCTATAACTGTGGGTACGGAAGACTCAAATTGTACGGTCAGGCTGTTAGGTGTTTATAAAAGGGATGTGGGGAATGACGTATTGTTTCAAATAGCTTCACCGATGGATTCATATAATCCTATTCGCAGTTTTGCAATAAAGTTTAATTCAGGTTCGATCGAGAACAGATTCAATGGAGCAAAAATAGGTGATAATGAATATAAGGGGCTAGGAGACAAAAATATAATCATGATAGGTGGGTATAAGATAAATATTACGTTTATAGAGAGAGGAACCTCTGCCACTACAGATCTTCAGGCTGTTTTTAATGGAGTAAACCAAACTCCACCACCGATGAGTTATCTGATGGATGTCGAAACTGAAAAGAGACATCCGGTTTTCATGGGGAAAAAGGGGTTGGGGTTTGTAGTCGGTTCAATGCCGGATTCTCGTGGTGGGCACTGGGCGTTGACTCTGAATCATGCCGGAGTTTATCCAAAGCACTTGAAGATCACATGGGATGCTATCAATGAGAAGTTTTCAAAACAATATGCATATGATCAAAATGGAGTAGAAACCTGGACTGACAAGGTTGATTTGAGTCACGATGAAGAGATTGACATAGCGGGCAGGAAATATAGATTTGAAATTGATGACACCCAGCTCAGTTCACCGGAAGATGCAATTAACGACTTTTGATCTTATATCGGAGAATCTTTATTTCTATGGCCAAAGATAATAACTTAAAAGACCTCTTCTCCCCCGATGATTATCTCTATTTCTATAGCGATCTTTTGAATGAGAAGCGCTCTGAAAAGGAGGTCGGCTTTCTCGTTGATAAATTAAGACTCAAGGCACCGATGAAGCTTCTCGATCTCCCTTGTGGATTCGGCCGACACTCAAATCGCCTGGCAAAGCTTGGGCTCGATGTGACGGGGGTGGATGTCACGGAGGGGTTTTTAAAGATCGCTAAAACAAAAGCCGCCTCTCTCGGAGTTGAAGTGAAATATCTCAAAGGGGATATGCGAAAGGTGAAATTCAAAAGGGAGTTCGACAGGGCGATCATGATCTTCACCGCCTTCGGATATTTTGATGACAAGGATAATTTCAGGGTGCTCAAAAATATCCATCGCGCCCTCAAGGATGATGGCATCTTCTGCTTCGATACGGTCAATAAGGATGTCTTTTCAAAACAATATCTTCCCTTCGTCGTGAATGATAAGGATGGCGATCTGATGATCGATCGGAATCATTACGACGAAAAGAAAAGCAGGATATACAACGAGAGAATCATAGTGCGGGATGGCGTAAGGCGGGACGTTGATTATTTCCTGCGATTGTATAACCCGAATGAAATCAGAACCCTTCTCAAGAAGGCTCATTTTTCAAATGTCGCGATCTATGCCGATTGGGATGGAGCCCCTTTTACAGATGAAGATATGAGGATGATCATCGTGGCTCATAAAAGCAGCATGTAGCATGTGGCATGTAGTATGTGGTGGAAAACAAAAATATGAAGATTCGAGATTTTTTTCCCAAACCAATTTCCCCGGTTTCAGCCGATAAACAAACAATCGTGGGGGGGAGTGTTCCTTCGCCTGAGATGAGCAGGAATGTCGGGGATAATGTATTTGTGTCCAGGTTTGTTGGTTGGACTGTCAACGCTTCGAAGAATTCCGACATCAAGATTTGTCGGGATGAATTCAATTTTCCAAGACTTCTGATTTCTAATCGCAGTGTTTTTTTCTTTGGAGGAGATCATACGAGCGACGATATTCTGATTCTCAATGCCAGCGACAGGCTTTTGGAAATCGAACCTGCATTGATATCGGGTATGAGGATCAGGCGAACAAAAGGCGATATAGAGATAAATATGTTTGAAGAGATTGAGACCAGCAGGGGAAAAAGGATCAACAAGGTCGAAATCGGAGATAGGTGGAAAAGGCTAAATCCAGAGGGTTTTATCGAGATAGATGGTCTGAGGATTAATTACAGAATTTTAAGGGAAGAAAAGAAAGAGGCAGCTCACTCAGACTTTTTTTATGCATCACTTGTCGCCCCTGATGGTGAGGTTATTCCCATTCGACTTTTTGAGAAGTGCGCTGAGCGCAAAGGAATCGTTTTGACGAATTTTCTCTCGCCTAAGTTCGACGGTTTTTTTCCGGTCATGCTTTACGGCGAGTCCCCCTTTGCTGTGACGATATCTGTCGGAGATGCAAGTCTTGGTTCTACAACATACAGAGTTCAAAAATATATCATGGGCGGTGATGAACATTTTTCGATAGGTAATGGGTTGAGCCTTATTGAGGGGGATGGTTTTGAGCTTGAGAATGGAAAAGAATATTTCATAAGGGAATATGATCCCATCATAAAGATGCCTATTGAAATCGATTTTGAGAGAGAGGATGTGAGACAGGAAGAACCTGTCATAGTCTCTCTTAAATCCGATGCAGGTAAGATATCAAGTTTGGAAAAGGATGTACGGGATGTATCAAATAAATCTCCCCTCTCTCCGGTGGCGCGTCCAAATCCTGAATCAGCGCATCCGAGGGCGTTCTTTGTATTTTCATCAGGCGATATGGTAGAGATTTCATTTAAAAAAGGAGCATGTCTCATCGGCTCTGAAGTGCCTGAAGGTAGGGATGGCTTTATCAAGGTCGATGATCAGAGCGTCTCACCTCAGCACGCAGGCATAATGAGGAGAAGGGATGAAGAGGGTTTTAAGTACTTTCTAGTAGATATGGGGTCTGAGAAGGGGACTTTTCTGAATGGAGAGCAGCTTGCCCCCAAAGTCGAACCCCAAGCGCCAAATTTATTTGAAAATGACGGAATCAAAATAGGTGATCAGTTATTTTTCTTCTATGCAGATGAAGGGATGGCTAAAAATAAGGCTGAAGAATTAAACATGAGCGATGAAGAGCGCGGGTTATGGAATGAACTTGAAGCTGCTCTTTCAGACTCTGAGAGGGATAAGTAAACAGCCGATTCTCAAACGGTTTTTCGTTGTAACCAGCTGTAATTTTTATAAAAAACTTAGCAATTAACCGGCCAATCGGGTCAGGGATTTTGTGTAGGGAGGATGGGGAAATTGGTTGGGAGATTGTTTTTTTGGATTTCGATGGCAAGCCTTGTCAACCTTCTGACGAGGTTTTTCTGATTAGAGGGTT
>JBDRGF010000032.1:0-28721 GCA_043818055.1 Pseudomonadota bacterium
TTAACCCAAGTTGAGCAGTTAAGCTTCTAAAAGAGGAGTAAGTGTTTGATTTTTAAGAAGAGGGGTGTTGGTTTTTGTCACTACATTTTCAGGCAAAGAGAGACGTTTTGGTGTTTTTAGATTAAGATGTTGCAGGAGTATTTTTAGGGCCGGTTCTGGATTGGAAACAACTCTAAATTTTAAAGGATCTCCTGCAGCCGTGGTTAAAACAACATCCATCGATTTGAGCCCCTTAAATTCTTCAAGAACCTTTCGAGTTGATCGGCCTAAACCTTTTCTTACTAATATTTGCTCTAATGTTCTTTGAAGCACTAAGCTAAGAAAACATATAAAGATGTGAGATTGAACTCGGTGTTCTTTTTGGTGCCACACCGGCCGTATTCCTAAATCTTGTTTGGTCAGCCTAAAAGCCTCTTCAACTCCTGTCAGCCCAATGTAGGCTTTCCAAAGATCTTGGGCTTGCATTTGTTGAGATGCATTGGATCTTAAAAGGTAACAACCTGCAGAAAGATCTGCCCAGTCTTTATTCTGTTGTATTTTCTCCCACGTTATTTTGAGTCGTTGTTTTTTCCCTTCATCATGGTTTGTTACCTGAATCTCAAAAAAACGAGCTGCTCGAGAATTTGTTTTTAGGAGAGCTCCTATTTTTCTTTGAATTTGATCGCGATTTCGAAGAGGCCGCTTGTCTCGTGATACCGCTTTGGAAAGCTTCTCCAACCCTTGTTCTATTCTTTGAGTAAAGCGCTCAATAATTGCCTTTTCTTTTTCAACACGCATTGAAGAACGGCACAGTACAAATACTTCATCTTGATATTCTGGTGCCAATACCTTTTTGACTTCCAGATCCTCATACACTTCTTCCCAATCTGACTCTGTCAGTCTTTTTTCAAATTGTTTTAGCATTGATCTTGGGGTTCCTACAATGTAATAGGTACCTCGTTCACGGAGCCATTTAAGGTTATATTCACTCACCATTCCGCGATCCATAGCCCAAATCCGAGATGCTTTGCCATAAATTGATTCAACTGCTTCAACAACTTCCTCTACCGTAGTCACATCACGCCGATTTCCATCAAAAACCTCATAGTACAATGGAAAACCTTCTTTGGTCACCACTAATGCCAATGTCACCTGTTTACAGTCGGATCGTTTATCACGTGAATAGCCCCGTTTAGCCTGAGGATTTGATGAACACTGCCCTTCAAAATAAGTCGATGTAATGTCATAGAGTAGTAGTTCATAATCCAATTGAAATAACTCTCCATAACGTTTCTTTAAATGTTCGCCTAAAGCAGGTTTATGTTCTAAAAGCTGATCCATCGTTCGATAAAGACGATCTTTATTAATTTTATCCGGATTGATCCCAAGAATATCACTTAAACTACTTTGATCGATGTAGCGTTCACTGATCGCTAATTTGCTCATCGATTCACAAAGTCGGCTCACTACTAAAAATTGAATCATCACCTCCCATGAAATATCTTCTCTACCTTGGCCTAACACTCTAGAAAAAAATCGATCCAACTTTAATATTTTCCACATCCCAACACCAATCCAGGCATCACCAAAGTCACGAACTCGTTCTACTTGGATCTTTGTTGGATCAATTGAAATCGGCGCTACCGTTGGTTTTAGAAAATCCAATTGCTTTGATTCTCTCCTATTGAGAGTTTTTACTAAACCCTGATATTCATCTGCCTGTTCTGTGGTTAATTCACCTAAATAGCTGATCAGTCGCTGACGTGGTCCTTTGGGGGTACGGTATGTCTCGTTGAGACTCCAATAAAAATGAGTTTTACCATCTTTGACGCGTCGGTGTTTTCTCAAGAACATAATCCAAAAATCGCATTTTTTATCCAATGAAACAAGAGGGTAGGTCTGCACTACATTCTATTTTGATCTTCTCGGGAGGGGTTAATCGTTATCTTTAGACATGTTACGAAAATAAAAAAATGTAAAAATCCGCTTTTTGACTTATAACTGCTCAACTTGGGTTAAGGCTATTGAAGATTACTATGGCAGGCATCACCCTTTTGAAGAGGGGCGGCTGTTAGGAATTGAAAAGCGCATTGTGATCGATCTCGACGGAACCGGTAAATATAAAGTTCAGGGTTTTATCGACCGGCTGATGGAAAGGGAAGATGGTCATTACGAGATACACGATTATAAAACCGCTGGTTCTCTTCCCGAACAACGGTATTTGGATAAAGATAGGCAACTGGCGCTTTACGAAATGGGTGTTCGCGTCGCTTGGCCGGATGCCAAAGAGGTCGATCTTGTGTGGCACTACATCCTACATACGCCTTTGCTTCTTAATGGGTTGACAACACATCAATTATGGTGAGAATAGCCCAAAGTTCAGGGGGTAATATGAAGTTGTTTAGAAGTTTTTTGTTTATTGCTTTGATCGCGTCTCTTTTTGTCGCGTGTTCCAAAAATCCTCAAAGCAGGGCGTTTCATGATGTCGTGAAGGATAATCTGATAGTCGCGCAGCTGCACTCCCGTCTTATGAGGGAGTCAGCCACGAAAGATGCCAAGGTCGATCCGGTCTGTTGGCGGGGTGAACTTCTTCTGAAGGGAAACGTCACAGGTGAGGATCAAAAGCAGGCGGTGTTGAAAATTGCAGAGGGTGTGCCGAATGTTGTGATGGTGAAGGAGCAGCTCACGATTGGTTTTGACGCCGAGAATAGAGAGGTAGATATGTCGGTCGATTCGGCTGATGTTGATGTTGAATCCGATGCCGACTCGGTGGATGAAAATATGACACAGGAAGAGGGGATGGATGCCCCTGAAGAAGATAATTAATTTAAAAAAAATATGGAGGAAATTTTATGATTAAACGATTTTTAGCAGTTGCCCTGATCAGCTCTTTGTTTTTACTCACGCCTTTTTTGTCGCACGCCGTGAAGACGACCTATATTGCGAACAATCATCGTTTTGATTCGGTGCTCCTCAAAGAGGTTTCGAGCAAGGTTGCTGAGGAGAGGACGATGACGCAGCCGGTGCAGTTGGATAGGGGTACGCTTCGCAATATCCTCGGAGCAGTCACGATTACGAAGAGGAATTTCGGCAGTAAGAAGATTCATACCATCCATGTATTCGATGGCCCAGCGCTCGATTTTATGACCGACAGTCTCGACAAGGCCTTTGCGCAGGCGACAAGTTTTGAAGAGGTGCAGTTTTCTTTTCTTTCCAAGAATCCGATGATCATCATAAAGAACGACAGGCTCACCATAGGCAAGGCCTGGATTCACGAGAATGAGTTGCATATTAAGTTTAGCAAGCTGTGGGCTAAGGTCACGATGGACACGGATAAGCGGGGAAACGAGAGGCGCGCTATGCAGTCCGCTAAAGGATTGAGGATAAAACTCAATTCCGCCCCAGGGATAATAGCGGTGAGCGATGAATATCTCATTGCGGATCTGAAAAGCGAATTTGCCGCCCCCGGTGAAGATGTCGAAATGGATGAGACAACTGCCGCGGCAGTCCCTGTTGCCGCAACAAAAGATTCTAAGACAACAGTTGCCAGCAAATCCAAAAAAGGTTCCAAAAAATCTGCAGCCGCAGCTGAGGTTTCAGACGAAACGACATCTTCAGGCGTAAAAGCCCCTCCCGAGGAGCGCCTCGAAACATTAAAAAAACTCAAAGACAAGGGCTTCATCTCCGACAAAGAATACTTTAATAAAAAGCAGGAGATATTGAAGGAACTATAACAATAAAGAAGAGCAATTAACAATTATCAATAACCAATTAACAATAAGGAAAAGGCAATTTACAATATACAATATTCAATTTCCAATAATTGTTAATTGGCAATTGTTAATTGGAGATTAGATGTAATGAAGAGAGCGCGCATTGACAAACTTCTTGTAGATCGTGGAATTGCCTCCTCTTTGAAGAATGCTGTAAGCCTTGTCATTTCAGGTAACGTGCTTGTCGATGAAAAACCGGCTGTTAAACCGGGTGACCTGATCAATCCAGATTCAGAAATCAGAATAAAGGGTAAAGGGCATGCATTTGTCGGCAGGGGAGGCGTTAAGCTAGCTGGTGCGCTTGAACATTTTAAAATAGATGTAAAAGATAAGATTTGTATCGATGCAGGGGCATCGACCGGGGGATTTACAGACTGTCTTTTAAAGGCCGGGGCAACCAAAATATACGCAATCGATGTCGGCTATGGCCAGCTCTCGTGGGAGTTGAGGAACGATTCCCGCGTCGTGGTTTTGGAACGCACAAATATTAGAACTATCGACCCGAAACTTATACCGGATACGATCGATCTGATCGTCGCCGATCTCTCCTTCATATCGCTTACGCTTGTGTTCGAATCCTTCGATAAGTTTATAGCTCCAGGTGCCCAAATCATCGCCCTCATTAAACCCCAGTTTGAACTTCCAAAGGAAAAGATCGAAAAGGGGGGTATCGTCAGGGATGACGCCGCAAGAGGAGAGGCCGTTGAGAAGGTACGTAAAGCAGGAGAGGCGAGAGGCTGGAAGTTCAAGGGCATCAAGGAGTCCCCGATAAAGGGTGCCAAGGGGAACGTAGAATACCTGATACATTTTATAAAGTAATTTGAGTGATGGGGAGTTTTTAACTATCGACTTTCCCTTGATGGGACCAATGCAAAACTAAAATGTAGGGGCAACCCCCCGTGGTTGCCCTCTTAAAAGGGCAGGCACGGGGGCCTGCCCCTACAAAAACATTAAAAAGAGCGACTTTAGCAACAGTCTTTTAACCCTCTTCCTTGCACTATTTGAATCTCAATGATATGTTCACCCATTGTTAATTGCTTTTTTTAAGGAGTTTACTTTGAAAAAACTTTTATTGTTTTTCATGATCCTCTCATTCACTGCCTGTGCGACCGTGAAGATTCCGCTCATCTCGAAGCCATGCAAGAAGGACCCTTACTGGTGGTTTTTGAAGGCCAGCTTTGATGATCTTAGCGGAGACTACAAATCCTCCACGAAGGAGTTCACAAAGCTCGTCAACAAATATCCCGATTCAGCATATATGCAATATTTGCTGGCGATATCTTTGATAAACGATCGAAAGCTCGATGAAGCGATTGTCAGCTGCAATAAATCATTAGAGCTGGATCCAAATTTAATTGAGGCGCAAGTCTTGTTGGGAAAAATTTATTACGTCAAAGGCGATTTTTCCAAGGCGGCGCCAGCTTTTGAAAAGGCGCTGAAAAAGGAATACAGCGATGAAACGTGCATACTTCTCTCGAAACAGTACATCGAGATAAAGGATAACTCAAAGGCTATAGAGGTTGTAAAAGGTTGTATTGTGAAAAGCCCCGACTCGGCATCCTTGTATCTGGTGCTGGGCTCGATCTATTCCACCAGATTAAAGAATTATAATTTCGCCAGGAAGTATCTCGACAAGGCTCTGAGCCTTGATCCTGAAAATGCCCAACTGCTGGGTCTGCTCGCCCAGATTGCGATGGAGGCGAAGGATCAGAAGGGTGCTCTAAAATACTTATTGCAGATGGAACTTGCTGATCCGACAGATGTCACTATCAAGATCAAGCTTGCGCTGATATATTATGATATGGGGGACAAGGATAAGGCGGTCGAAGCTTTTAAACTTCTTTTGGAAGTGAACGAGGATGCCGACCGGATAAGATATTCACTAGGACTTCTATACGACGAGATGGGGAAGAAGGAGGAGGCGCTGAGGGAGTATGATCTCATTCCTGTCAAATCGAGCTATTATGTCGAGACGAGAATTCGCATCGCTAATTACTATAACACAACAGGGGAGTGGAAGAAGGCGCTCGATGTTATAAGAGAGAGCTACAAGAAAAAGCCTGATTCGATTAGCCTCTACGAATTCGGCGCGGCGATAGGCGAGGAACATGAGGATTATAAAGAGACCGCTTCGATTTTAGAGGATGGGCATAAAGCACTTCCAAAGGATGAGAAGATCCTCTTTTGGCTCGGTTTGATTTACGAGAGGATGGGAAATCGTGAATTGGCGCTTCAGAAGATGAAAGCGGTGTTGAAGTTGAATCCTGAAAATCCCGACGCGCTCAACTATATCGGTTACACATACGCGGATATGGGCATCAATCTTGACGAAGCACTGGAATTGACGGTGCAGGCGCTGATGTTGAAACCCGACAGCCCCTATATAATGGATAGTATCGCGTGGGTATATATCAAGATGGGAAAACTCGATGAGGCCACAAGTTATCTTGAAAAGGCTGTGCAGAAATCTCCTGATGAAGTTGTGATCATGGGTCACATGGGGGAACTAAAATATTTACGGGGTGATAAAGCTGGGGCACTGGAATATTTCAAAAAAGCTTTGGCTATCGCTTTAACTAAAAAAGTTTATTTGAATCCGGCAGAGAGGGCGTGGATAGAGTCGAGGATCAAGATGTTGGAGGGTGAATGAGGGGGATGAAATTTTTTCTCATCTTCCCAATTATTTTTATTTTACTGGCAGGTTGCGCGCGAAGCAGGGCTATTCAACCATATAGCGGAGAGATAAAGAGCCTCAAGGCATTTGCTACTTTTAAAATTTCAGGCGCTGACTGGACGAGACGGTTTGACGCTGCGATTCTCGTATATCCGCCGAATAGGTTCAGGGTCGATTTTTTCGATCCGATCGGTAATTCAATTTTTTCCGCCGGCTTCGATGGTAAAAGGGGCTGGGGTCTGAGGGCTTTAAAAAATACGGGACTCGATCTTGAGCCGGCAGAGTTTGCAAAAGTTTTGCTCGGAGAAAAAGTTGAGGGACTTGAAGTCTCTTTTTTGAATTATAAAAAGCACAAAGGGATTTCCTTTCCACATGAGATAGAGTTGGGCGGACTTAAGAAGAATGTCTCCGTTGAGATTCTCTTCAGAGATGTCGATCTCAATAATGGAATTTCCGATGAGCGTTTTCGTAAGGGGGAAATGATGTGATGTGATGGCGCTCCCCCTTGATAAGGGGGAGTTAGTTCAATAACAGGAATTTTGTAGGGGCGGGTTTCAAACCCGCCCGAGAACGAACTAGGGCAGGTTTAAAACCTGCCCCTACAAAGACATCATTAGGTAACAGTATTTTGGGGGAATTTTAGTGACGCTTTTAGATGTAAAAAATCTTTGTACTGAGTTCAGGGTGGATGGAAAGGTTTTGAAGGCAGTCGATTCAGCCTCCTTTCATCTCAAGAGGGGGGAGACGCTTGGAATAGTCGGCGAGTCGGGCTGCGGCAAGAGCGTGATGGCGCTATCCCTTTTGAAACTCATCCCAAGCCCACCCGGACATATCGCCTCAGGTTCTGTGTTTTTGAAAACGGATGGTGTTGACGCGGATCTCATGACCCTTTCCGAAAATGAGATGCTCAAAATCAGAGGCGCAAAAATTTCAATGATCTTTCAGGATCCTCTCGTCTCACTGGATCCAGTCTATACTATTGGCAATCAGATAATCGAGGCAATACGCTCGCATAATTCCGTCGGCCATAAAGATGCAAAGGCAAGAGCTCTCAAACTTCTGGACCTCGTGGGGATGCCCGATCCCGCAGCGAGGATCAAAGAATATCCGCATCAACTCTCCGGAGGAATGAGGCAGCGTGTGATGATAGCGATGGCGCTTGCCTGTTCGCCAGAGATTCTGATCGCCGATGAACCGACCACATCGCTCGACGTGACGATTCAGGCGCAGATTCTGGAGCTGATTTCACGCTTGCAAAAGGAGCTGGGGATGAGTGTCATGCTCATCACGCACGATTTCGGAATCGTGGCCGAGATGGCGGATCGGGTTATGGTGATGTACGCCGGACAGATAGTTGAAGAGGGAAGTACGGATGAAATTTTCAATTCGCCAAAGCATCCATATACTCAAGCTCTTTTGAAAGCGGTCTTGCCCGCTGAGAAGAAAATGAGAGGCGCAACACTTTCGACAATACCTGGGAGGGTGCCGGATTTAGGCGATCTCCCAAAGGGTTGCTATTTTCAGAACCGCTGTTCAAGGGTGAAGGATCGCTGCAGAATTGAGAGCGTACCAAACGACCCCTGCGGTATTGGAAGAGTGGTGAGGTGTTTTTATTGTAATGAGTAGGGGCGGCTCGCGAACCGCCCGTACGCTGAGGAACCAGTTGCCGGATTTATTATGGATAACACTTTGTTAGAAGTTCGTGGATTAAAAAAGAAGTTCGGGACCTCTCCGGGCTTTCTGAAACATTCGCAGCCCAAGGTGCATGCGGTGCGCGGGGTCGATCTCAAGATTTTTAAAGGTGAGACGCTAGGTCTTGTGGGTGAGTCTGGCTGCGGCAAATCAACATTATCGCTTTTGGTCTTGCGCCTTCTCAAAGAGGATGCCGGTAGAATATTTTTTGAAGGTGTCGACATTACAGATTACAAGAGATCAGAGCTTAAAGATGTTCGAAAGAGGATGCAGGTGGTTTTTCAAAATCCTTATGCATCACTCGATCCGCATATGAAAGCTGGAGAGATCATCGGCGAGCCGCTTCTGGTTCATAATATTGTAAACTCTAAAGATCGTAAGGATATGGTGCTTAAGCTTCTGGAAGAGGTTGGTTTGAGCTCTGATTCCTATGACAAATATCCCTTTGAGTTTTCCGGCGGTCAACGTCAGCGCATAGGGATCGCAAGGGCGCTCTCTTTGACTCCGAGCCTCATCGTCGCCGATGAACCTGTATCGGCGCTCGATGTTTCGATTCGTGGCGGCATCTTAAATCTCTTCGTTGAGTTGCAAAAGAAGCTATCACTTACATATCTCTTCATCTCTCACGATCTGAAAGTCGTTGAACATGTCAGCGATCGCATAATCGTGATGTATCTTGGAAAAGTTGTGGAGGAGTTTGCGGCTTCAGAATTGATGAACGCGAGGCATCCCTACACTCAGGCGTTGGTCTCGGCGATACCAGTCCCGGTGCCGGGCGCCAAGATGAAGAGGATCGTGCCCAAAGGAGATGTTCCATCCACAACGAATCCTCCCAAGGGTTGTTCATTTCATCCGAGATGCAGTTATGCGAAGGAAATTTGCAGCATTGAAGAACCCAAATTCGTTGAAATCGGAAAGGGCCATCGCGCCGCTTGCCATTTCATCGATAAAGTGGGAGTAATAAGCTGTAAGTTTTAAGCATTAAGATAGGAGAATTCTTATGAAGAAAATTATTGTTATTTTATTTTGTCTGGTCTGTTTAGTCGGTTGCGCTACTGGGGGAAACCACAGCTCGAAGAATGTTGAGAAGGTTCAGGGTGGAACTCCGATTGGCAACATGGGTGTTATCATCGATTCAAGTTATGATGAATCTATAAACAGGGAATTCCCGGGTTACAAGGTATTAAGCGTCGCTATTTTGAACGCCTCCTACAACATCATCCCCATGGATCCTTCTCACGACACATGGTCGGTGAGAATAGACAATAAGGTTTATAAGACCGTTCATGATTTGCGACAGTCGAACCCGGAACTTTGGAATTCGTTTTCCGAATCGAAGAGAAATCTCCTCTCATATCCGCTAGCACTTCCGATCGGTGCTTCATTTGTCATCGATCTGTTTGTAACTGAAGATGTGCCTCTCGAAAAATACACCGACCTCATCGTTTACCTAAGCGGCTTGAATAAAAAGGTAGAGATTTTACCTCGTCAGTAGCTCCGCATATATATATCAAATTATTGTAGGGGCGGGTTTTAAACCCGCCCTGCATTGTTTTGAGGGCAGGTTTAAAACCTGCCCCTACATATAATAATCGTAAATTTAAGTTCGACAAGAGTCTCTTTCGTGAGGGTAACATGGATGTATGTTAATTTGTCAAAGCACTAGCTTTCCCTGTCGGCTGTCGTGTCTTTCCAGCTCTTCATGAACAGCGTTTAATGTGGCAAGCTTGTTGATCGACCAGTCGGGGGCGATGGTGAATCTTCTTGGGCTGTGCGAATTGAAGCGGTGGATGATGATTCTCTCAGATAGATGTTCGAGAAAATCCCTCACCCAAAAGGAATATTCGTTAAGCGTTGGGAGTTTGATCTTTCCATCGGCATATTTCTTTTCAAGGAGTGTGTCCTTTAGAACATGCAGATTGTGAATTTTAACCCCCCAGAGTTCGTGTTTGTTCAAAAAGGATGCCGTCTCTCTGAACTCTTCTATCTCCTCACCGGGAAGTCCCAAGACAACATGCGCGCAAGTTGGGATTTCATATTCTCTCAACCAATCGTACGCCTCAAGAAAGCAATTCACCGAGTGACCACGGTTGATAGCCTTTAGCGTTGAGTCATTCGCGCTTTGAAGTCCCAGCTCAACCCATACAAATGTCCTTTTAGAAAACTCATGAATAAGCTCGACGCATGCTTTGGAAAGGGTGTCAGGTCGCGTCGATATGGCGAGCCCGACTATATCAGGATGTTCTATCGACTCGCTCCATACAGATTCAAGCCTGGCAAGTGGGGCGTACGTGTTGCTGCCCGACTGAAAGTGGGCTATGAATTTTTTCGCGTTGTGTCTCTTTCGCCCATATTCGATTCCAAATTTAACCTGATCCTGAATATTATGAGAAGTGAGAAAGCTCGAACTCGCACCTTTTGTAATCACCGGCTCTAAAGTCGCGAGATTGCAAAACGAACATCCATCTTTACCAATCGTTCCATCAAAATTTGGACATCCAAGGTTTGCATCAACTGCGATCTTGTAAACGCGTTCTTTGAATCTCACTTTTAGGAAATCGTTCAGTGAATTGTATCTTTGATTCATCGGGGGTGTTGTTAGAGGGAGTGCTGAGAAAAGTCAATTTCCAAAAGTTCGGCATAGCAAGTTCGGCACCTCAATCGCCCAATATACGCACAAAAATCAAACAGCTAGATGTGTGTCATATTATACCCATAGACACGTTTTTGTTTAAATCGCATGAATTCAACTCATTTAGGTTATTAAAAATCGGCACTGTTGGAAAATACTATATCAATGGGTTTGGAATAACCCGACAAACCTGTATGGTAAATTTGTACCCCAAGTTAACATATTGAAAAGTAATGCTATTATGAGTCGCATAATATGACAAGTTTCTGGCACACCCCTTGCTTAAGTAAGAGTGGGGGGCGAGATGAAAAAGGTTAGAAAAAATAATTATTTAGTCTTGGTAGTGGTTCTAATAGTAGTGTTGCTTTCAGGTTGTGGTAGCAAATCATCCTCACCAACACCATCCACTTCGGATGAAACAAAAGAGACTACAGGGACTGGCATTACAAATACTGTCTCTTCGCCAGCCGAAATGGGCATCGGTGATATAATGGTCATCGATTTTGTGGATATGGAAGAAGCAGCTTTTGATTTTGCAGGAGTAGATGAATCATCTCAGTTCATAATGATTGTCGGCTCTCTTTCCACAAGCGGTCAGGGATCCTCGATAAAGCTCAACAGTGAAGGCTCGATCAGCGTAGGTGAAGATATCGATCCTCTGGTCAAGAGTGTGGTAGCGGGCGATGACGGTTATGATGCTTCATCGATCCTCTCTTCTTGGCTCAGGGCAGCGGAATATGAATTGTCAACTTTGGATCCGATCGAACCTTCAGTTGATAAAGGGATGAAATCAGTTATGAAATCTGTTGGTGTCGGAGATACGCGTGATTTCAGAGTGCTCAACAGTCTTTCGTCTCTGAGTAATTATACAACGATCACAGCAGAATTAAAATGTATCGATAGTCATGTTCTTCTTTATGTCGATCAGAATGCGACAAGTGAAATGTTGGATGATGACGATATCGATTATCTCTGTGCCGAATATGAAAGGGCAACGGCGTTTGAATATCAGTTGTATGGTGAGCCTTCGGATATAGATGATAACGGCAAGACGATCGCACTCATCACGCCTCAGGTCAATAGATTGGGAGGCATGGCGGGTGGCATAATCACCGGGTTCTTCTACGCGGCTGATCTGTATAGCAGGACGGAATCAAACCCGGTATCGAATGAGGGTGAGGTCATGTATCTTATGTCGCCAGATCCGGAAGGCGATTTCGGATATCCGATTTCTCATAACTTTGCCATCAACAATTTATTGAGCGCTGTATTCCCACACGAACTGCAGCATGCGATCAGTTATAATCAGCATGTTTTGGTGAGGGGTGGGTCTCCGGAATCGGGTTGGTTGAATGAGGGAATGTCACATTTTACAGAAGATCTTGTCGGTTATAACAGAGAGAATCCGTCACGATTCTCGTTATATCTTTCTGGTCCTGAAAACGTAGGCGTGGTAGCAGGCAGCTCTCCCAATCTGCAGGAGAGGGGTGCGGCATATCTCTTCGTGAGGTTTCTGTATGAACAGAGCTCAGACCCGGAAGGTTTCTTGAGGAATCTCGAACAGTCGGATTTGTCAGGCGTCGATAATCTTGAACAGGCCTTTGACGGTCCCGAGAACTTCAGCGCCTTCTCTGAGCTGATGGCCCGTTGGACGATCGCCCTTGCTATGACAGACAGAGGGATATCTTCAGATCCACGATATACTTACAGGCCAAGAACAGTTAATTCAGTCACCGGCAACTGGGATGGCGTATGTATGATCTGTGAAGCCGAAGATGGAAGGTCGACCGAACTAACAGGCCCGCATCTCAACTCACTCAATGGCTCATCAAGCGCGACAGTAGATGGAAGCGCCGCGAAATTCTACGAGATCACATCTGTACCAGATGTCATCGATCTCGCTGCCACCGTATCAAACGGCAGCTACGCAGTCCTTATCAGGACGAATTAAAAAACAAAAGCGCATGTAGCATGTAGTCTCACGCCGGATGGTGTGGGCTTGTTCGCTCCCCCTTTACTAAGGGGGGGAGGAGGGGGTAATGTCTTTTCCACATACCACATGCTACATGCGCCTCTGTCTTTATTTTTTCTTTACATTTCAAAGGGTTTTGTTATATCGGAAGGCCATTATGCATCCTGTTTTGATCAATATTCCCTTCTTTGGGGGGCTCACGATTCATACCTACGGCTTCATGGTGGCGCTTGGATTTTTGGCCGGCATCCTCTGGATTCGTTTTGAGAGCAAGAGGGTTGGGGTCGATGTTTCACGGATGCTGGACCTCGTTTTTTACCTCGTTTTAATCGGGATTTTGGCTTCGCGGCTCGCCCATCTGCTCATCTCGGAGAGGGCTGACTTTTTTGCTGATCCGCTCCTCTTCTTCAAGATGTGGCGCGGAGGACTCGTCTTTTTGGGTGGGGTTATACCGGCGATATTGGTTGCTGTCTGGTATTTAAGAAGGCACAAGATGGGTTTCTGGAAGCCGGTCGATATACTTTCCCCAGCGCTGGCGCTCGGGCATATGTTCGGAAGAATTGGCTGTCTCATGGCTGGTTGCTGTTTCGGGAAAGAATCATCTTCTAAGTGGTGTTATATCGTCTTCCCAAATGATCCACACACATTCGCCCCTGTGGGTATCCATATCTTCCCAACGCAGCTCATCGAGGCATTGGGAGAGGCTGTAATTTTTAGCATATTGTTTGTCGTGTCGCGGAAGAAGAGATTTGACGGTCAGGTCTTTGCGACCTATCTGATCCTATATTCCGTTTTGCGCTTTTTTAACGAGATGCTCAGGGGAGATCTAATCAGGGGATTTGTCATAGAGCCATGGCTCTCGACTTCGCAGTTTGGCAGCCTTCTGCTCTTCGTTGCCGGCCTAATCATTTATTTCACACGTTGGAAAAAAAGATGCGATTCAATCTGATCTTATCAATCATCTTAGTATTCATTTTTGCCTCCTGCGCAAAGCCGCTGATGAGCGCCAAGGTGAACAAAAATGTGGTTTATATTTCGAAGAGCGTAAGCGCGCCGAAGGATAAAGTCTTTGAGGCTGCTACACAGGCGATGGGCTCGGGGGGATATTCGATAGCTGTTTCCGACAAAAAGTCAGGTCACATCGAGAGCGTATGGGTGGCCTCGACATCCGACTCGCATTACTTAGAGCTTTTCGACAGGCGCGATTACGGAGTGACCGGGACATATCATCAGCTCGTGGTTGATATTTCAGATGATGATGGAAAGACGCTCGTAAAAGTAGGATCGAGGATAAAGACGCTGGCAGGCGGCATTAAGTCCTCTAAGATAGAGGAAAAAAGCTTCTTAAAGCGTCTTGGAGATTTTTTGAGAAAGGGTGAGCCGGGGATTACGAATTTGGGGATAACGGAATAAAAGTGGAAATTACAAATTACAAATAACAAATCCCAAATAAGCTCCAAATTTCAACTTCCAATCCTCGAATGTAGAGTTTGATTTTTGTTATTGGAGCTTATTTGGATTTTGGAATTTGTATTTTGGAATTTCAACATTGAGAGGAACACTATGTTCAAAGAAGTCAAATCTAAGGTATCATTCAGCGAGATGGACGAGAGGCTTCTCGACTATTGGGATAAGAATTCGACATTTCAAAAATCGCTCGATAAGACAAAAAATTCCAAACCATTTATTTTCTATGATGGTCCTCCCTTTGCAACTGGCCTTCCTCACTACGGCCATATTCTCGCCGGCATCATCAAGGATATCATACCGAGATATCAGACGATGAAGGGAAAATATGTTAAGCGCCGCTGGGGTTGGGATTGCCATGGGCTCCCCGTCGAACATGAGATGGAAAAGGAGCTCGGGTTCAAATCGAAGAAGGATGTGCTCGAATATGGCGTCGATAAATTTAACGAAGAGTGTCGCAAGATCGTTCTTCGCTACACGGCCGAGTGGGAGAAGGTGATAAGGCACACAGGACGCTGGGTCGATTTCAAAAATCAATATCGGACGATGGATCTGCCTTATATGGAATCGATCTGGTGGGTGTTCAGGTCTCTCTGGGACAAGGGGCTCATCTACGAAGGGGAAAAAATTGTCCCATACTGCACACGATGTGCGACGACCCTCTCTAATTTCGAAGTGAATCAGGGATATGTTGAGATAACGGATCCCGCCATCACGATAAAGTTTCAGGATGAGAAGGATGCTAATCTCTTTTACCTCGCATGGACGACGACTCCCTGGACGCTACCGTCGAATCTGGCTTTGGCCGTAGGTCCTGATATCGATTATCTCGAGGTGGAGGACAGTAAAAATCATGAACACTATGTTTTGGCCAAACAAAGGCTCTCTGCATATTACCGTTCGGAGGAGGAATATTCGTTAATAAGAGAGTTCAAAGGGGCAGGTCTCGAAGGGAGGAGATATGTTCCACTCTTCGATTATTTCAAAGATGTTGGAGGTAGCGCGTTCACTATAGTTCTGGCTGATTACGTTTCTATCGACGATGGCACAGGGATAGTTCATACAGCGCCGGGATTTGGCGAAGACGATTACCAGACAGGTTTCAAATATGGATTGCCGACCATCATTCCCGTCGATGAGAATGGAAATTTTACGAGCGATGTACCCGATTACGAAGGGGTGTATGTCAAGGCCGCTGACAAGGATATCATGGAGGGGCTAAAACATCGCAATCTAGTCGTGAAGAGGGAATCCATCCTTCATAACTACCCGCACTGCTGGAGATGCGACTCTCCATTGATCTACAAAGGGATCTCGACATGGTTCGTGAAGATCGATCCCATCAAAGAGCGGATGATCAAATCCAACGATAAGATCAATTGGATACCGGATCACATCAAGAGCGGGCGGTTTGGAAAATGGCTCGAGGGTGCGCGCGACTGGGCGATCTCCCGAAACCGATTCTGGGGTGCGCCTCTTCCTGTATGGCGTTGCGCGGAGTGCAATGAGACTGCCTGTATCGGTTCTGTGAGTGAACTTGAAAAGCTGAGCGGCGAAAAGATCACCGACATACATAAACACTTTGTCGATAAGATAGAATTCGATTGTAAAAAGTGTAAGGGGAAGATGGTTCGTATTCCGGAGGTACTCGATTGCTGGTTCGAGTCGGGATCGATGCCTTATGCTCAGGAACATTATCCATTTGAAAATAAGGATATCTTTGAAAAACAGTTTCCCGCGGACTTCATCGCCGAGGGGCTTGATCAGACGCGTGGTTGGTTTTATACGTTGACGGTTATCGCGGCTGCGCTCTTTGATTCCAACGTCTTCAAGAATTGCATAGTCAACGGGATGGTGCTCGCAGAGGATGGGAAGAAGATGAGCAAGCGCCTTAAAAATTATCCCGATCCGATGTATATAATGAACACGTATGGCGCGGATGCGATGCGTCTTAGCCTCATCAATTCGCCGGTTCTAAGAGGTGAGGATTTGAGATTCTCCGAGCATCTCGTCAAGGATACTGTGAAGAATATACTGCTCCCGCTCTGGAATTCGTATTCATTTTTCGTCACATATGCCCGCGTTGACGGCTGGAAGCCACCTGCTGACATTGATGATGAGATAAAAAAGAGAAAATTTTCAAACGAGCTCGACCGCTGGATATTGTCGCTTCTGCAACACCTCGTGAATCAGCTAACCGAATCGGTAGAGGAATACAAACTCTACAAGGCGGTCTCTCCGATGGTTGATTTTGTCGATCAGCTGACAAACTGGTATATCCGTAACTCACGAAGGCGCTTCTGGAAGTCGGATATAGATGATGACAAGGATGACGCATATACGGTTCTCTATTATGTCCTTCTCACTTTCTCGAAGATTGCAGCTCCTTTTGTGCCTTTTATCACCGAGGAGATTTTTCAGAATCTTCGCACTGATAAGATGGAGGAATCGGTTCATCTCGAAACCTATCCGCTTCCAAACGATGGGAAGATCGATCTCACGCTCGAGCGCAGGATGAGCATGATCGAAGTCGCAGTCAAACTCGGTCGCGCGCTTCGCATGCAGAACAATCTCAAGGTGAGGCAGCCGCTCGCGAAGATGCATATAATAAACGCAAATGAGAAGGAGCTTGCTATAATAAATGATATGGCACCTCTCATCATGAGTGAGCTCAACGTCAAGGGAGTCGAGTTCAGTTCCGATGAGTCGAGCATGGTGAAGCTCAGCGCGAAGCCGAATTTCAAAAAACTCGGGAAAGAGATTGGCCCGAATATGAAGAAATATCAGGCCGCGCTATCTAAACTCTCCACAAACGATATCGTTGAAATTCAGCAGGGAAAGAGTAAACCGGTGAGTTACGACGGCTTCTCCTATGAAGTAGCTATCGATGATATAATCATATGCAGGGAGGAGAGGGAAGGTCTTAAAGTTTTAAACGAAGGGCGCATTACGGTCGGCCTCGAGACCGAGTTGACCGATGAGTTGATTCAGGAAGGAAATGTGAGGGAACTTGTCAGTAAAGTGCAGAACATGCGAAAGGATGCCGATTTTAACGTCGTCGATCGCATCAGTACAGTCATCGCTTCAGATGATAAGATCTTAAATGCATTGAAAACTCATGAAGAATATTTTAAGAGTGAGACTCTCACTTCGAAGTTGGAGATGCGTGTTTTGGAAGATAAAGAATCTCCAGGTGTTGAGTGGGACATCAACGGCCACAAGGCGTATATTTTGATTGAAGTGATGTAGTAGATATATTGACATTCTGTAGGGGCGGGTTTCAAACCCGCCCATGAACGATTTTACATGGGGGGATCTTGAAGTATAAATATAAAGTTTTTTTTATCATCGTGCCTCTACTGATCATTCTCGATCAGGTTACAAAATTGCTTATCGCGAAGTATATCCCCGTCGGTGGTTCTGTTACCATCATACCAAACTTTTTTGATCTGGTTCATACCTATAACACGGGAGCCGCGTTTGGCATGTTTGCTCAGGTGGATAGCTCATTTCGTGTACCGTTTTTTTACGGCATTTCAATCTTCGTTGGAATCGCTCTGATAATCTACTTCATAAAGATGAGTGATACGGATCACCTGATGATCTGGACTATCTCCTTCATCTATGGCGGAATGATCGGAAATCTGATCGACAGGATAAGGCTGGGGCACGTTCTCGATTTCGCCTCGGCTCATATTGGTGATAAGGTTTTTTCATTCACGCTCTTTGGAAAGGGATTTGATATCCCGCTCATATGGCCGGCTTTTAATGTAGCCGACAGCGCTATCACCGCAGCAATTTTCATGTTGCTGATCGGTTCATTTTATTATGGTTCAAAAGGAAAGGGGGATGCATGAGACCAGTCCTATTTCACCTTGGTTCACTGGATGTGCCTAGCTTCTTTCTCGCTGTGACAGTGGGCGCGCTTTTGGCAACCTTCTTTGGGGCAAGGGTCGCAAGAAAAGAGGGGGCGGATGAAATTGCTATGCTCGATTTCGGCATCATCGCGATAATCGCAGGGGTTATAGGGGCGAGGATCTTTCATATCATGGTCGAGGAGCCGATGTACTATATCGATAAACCTATCAGGGTATTCTACTTCTGGCAGGGAGGCTTTGTATCGCTCGGCGCTTACATCGCAAGCTTGACCGGCTGGCTCATATATATGAAGGTCAAAGGGCTTGAGAAGTGGCGTTATCTCGATATAGCAGTGACTGCTGTCCCGATCATAATTTTTTTTGTGAGAATCGGTTGTCTGTTGGCTGGATGCTGTTGGGGAAAACCGTGCGATCTTCCGTGGGCGATAACTTTTCACAATGCATCTTCAGTAGTATATTCGAAAGTGAACAATCTCCCAGTACATCCAACTCAAGTTTATAACATGATTAACGCGCTCATCATGTGGGGTGTTGTGTGGTTCTCCTATAAACATCGCAAGTTTTACGGTCAGGTGCTCTGTACCTTTTTTATCTATTATGGCATAACGAGGTTTTTTATAGAATTCTTGAGAGGCGATGCTGACAGGGGGCTCTATTTCAACAATATGGTATCGACAGGGCAGATAGTGATGATTCTTTCCTTTTTGACCGGCATTGTTTTGTGGCTAATACTCAGAAAGAAAGAGAAAATATTTGTCTTATGAAAAAAAGAACTTTTCTTGAGCTTTTTGTTGCAACATCGATTGTCATCCTATTTGTTAGGTTGCTCGTTCTCCTGAGCCCTGCGTGGCTCAATGTTTATGTTCAGCTGATTGTCGCAATACTTCTTATCTACACCCCTGTCGTTTTAAGCTGGAGGGACAAATCGAAGCTCGTGCTGGCCGACAGAAATATGATAGCATTCGTTCGGTCGTTAAAGATATTTGTGATAACGAGTCTGATCGTCTTTCCGGCATTTTTCTTATTAGCTCACCTCTGGGAGATAGTTGTTCTGAAATCTTCCCGCTTTGTATTTGCCGGCTTTCCCGATTTCTGGGTGGCATTAGCTAATCAGATATTATTGATAGCCCTGCCTGAGGAGGTCTTCTTTCGTGGATACTTTCAGACTTGCCTGAATAAAGTGTGTTCGGTTAGATGGAGAATCCTTGGGGTCGATCTCGGGTGGAGCTGGATTATAACAGCTATCGTTTTTGCAACTGCCCACTCGATGATCACATATCAATGGTGGCATTTTTCGATCTTCTTCCCAGCGCTTCTATTTGGCTATCTTCGGGAACGGTGCGGTTCCCTAACGGCCCCGATTCTCTTTCATGCAGCTTCTAATATGTTTATGATCTGGTTTAGTAGATGTTATGGATAGCTGGCAAGCTATAAGCTGTAAGCTGTAAGAAAAAGCAAACCTTTGTTCCCAAAACTCATTAGTTAAAACTTACAACTTATGGGCACCTCTAAAAACCTCCAGTTTGTCATCGCGAGCCTCCTGAATGGAGGCGTGGCGATCTCGGGGTAATGCTTATAAACCCTGGATTGCCACGTCGCCCTATGGGCTTCTCGCAATGACACCATAGGGGAAAGTTAGAGGTTTTTAGAGGTGCCCTTATAGCTTAAAGCTTATTAATCATTCTTCTCATCAGAGATCTCAAAGTTGTCTTTTCTTTTTGTAACGCCACAACAAGGATTTCCTTCATATCGAAGCTATATCTCTTTTGCATTTTTCTAAGGGAGGTGAGGGCGTAGAATCTGACCCACTTGCTTTTATCATTCAATAAAATCTTCTTCAGAGTTTCTATTGAGGCTTCCTTTATTGTTGGAAGAGTTGCTGCTAATTTAAGTTTCACCGTTTCATTTTTGTCTTTTGTGTGCTGGTATAAAACAACTGCGAGTGAGCGTCTTGCATTATAGGACTGCTGGATGTTGAGGTTGATCAACGTATTGACGAGGGCTAGCTGGACAGTTGATGAAGGCTCTTTTTTAAGTAGTGCTATAAGGTGTGGGGTATTTGATTGCGCATTTGTTCCTATCAATCCGATAGCATCGATGGAAAGCTTGCGCATTATTCTAGAATGATTGCATAGGATGTTCAAAAGTTCAGGGATGGCCGCAACACCGATTTTTGCAAATGCTTTTACAGCGGCTCTTCTTTCATCCCACGATCCCTTCAACATAATCATTTTTAATGAAGGAATAGCGCATTTTGCGCCTTTTCCGAGTGTTCCAAGGTTGTAAATAGCATCTAGCCTCGAACTGGGATTGTGGGAGGTAATATTTTGGGAGTAACTCTTTGCTCTTCCTTCACATCTTGAATTTTGAACCCCGGATGATTTTATGATTACTGGAATTGTTTGTGCTTTAGTGCTCGGTGTCACTGCATCAGCAGCTGTGGAATTCCTAATATTACAAGAAAACTCGGCCATAGTTTATCCCCGAGGTTTGAAAAACGTACCAAATTTTAGTTAATCAATAAGGCGATTCCGGATTATGCATCCTGGAACAGCCAAGTGGATAGATACCGCTCTCCGGTATCCGGCAAAATGACAACAATCAGCTTGTCCTTATTCTCTTTTTTTTCGGCGATGTCAAGAGCAGCCTTGACGGCGGCGCCGCATGAGATCCCAGCGAGAATGCCTTCCTCTTTTGCAAGCCTTCTTGATGTGGCACCTGCCTCTTCACTCTTAACCCGTACGATCTCATCTATAACGCTGCGGTTTAAGATTTCCGGCACGAAACCGGCTCCTATTCCCTGAATCTTGTGGGGCCCCGGCTTTTCGCCCGATATGACTGCAGATTCATCAGGTTCTACAGCAATAATCTTCACCTTCGGGTTTAATTTCTTTAAGACCTCTCCGCATCCGGTGATCGTGCCACCTGTTCCAATTCCCGCTACAAAGATATCGACCTTGCCATCCGTATCCTCCCAGATTTCAATCGCGGTCGTCTTTCTATGGATCTCAGGGTTGGCCGGATTTTTAAACTGTTGGGGCATGAAGTAATTCTTATGATCTTTAGCTAGTTCTTCAGCCTTTTCGATCGCACCCTTCATCCCTTTCTCGCCGGGGGTGAGAATCAGTTCCGCTCCGAATATTTTGAGGAGCTTTCGTCTCTCAATGCTCATAGTGTCGGGCATCGTGAGGATGAGTTTATATCCTTTGACAGCGGATGTGAATGCGAGAGCGATGCCTGTGTTGCCGCTGGTAGGTTCAACTATCGTCATCCCTTTTTTAAGCTTTCCACTTTTTTCTGCATCCTCGATCATGGCCACGCCAATTCTATCCTTTACGCTGAAGAGGGGATTTGATGATTCAAGTTTTGCAACTATTTTCCCCGGCAGCCCTTTAGCAATCCTGTCAAGCCTGACAAGCGGTGTATTGCCGATGAGCTCAGTCATATCATTTGATACCTTAGGTCGTTTAACTCTTGTAATTTTCATAGTTGCTCCATAATCTTAAAGGCGCATGTGGCATGTAGTATGTAGTAAAAAACCATGATGATGCCTTTGCCTATATGCTACATGCGCTTTTGCTTTTAAATCCCTGCCCCTTCCACAAAATGCATCTCTTCCGCAGCGCTCTGTAAAATTTTGTTTCCAGCTTCTACATCGTGTAT
The DNA here is from genome assembly GCA_043818055.1 of Pseudomonadota bacterium. Lineage (GTDB taxonomy): Bacteria > UBA10199 > UBA10199 > 2-02-FULL-44-16 > JBDRGF01 > JBDRGF01. Next base: position 21,731 of record JBDRGF010000032.1, read on the forward strand.
CAGCCAGACATTGCCGCCTATCACTGCTCCTTTGCCGATCTTGATTCTTCCAAGGAGTGTTGCGCCTGAATATATGATGACATCATCTTCGATGATCGGGTGCCGGGCTATTCCTTTGATCAGTCTGCCATTTTCATCGAGCGGAAAGCTCTTTGCACCAAGCGTCACCCCCTGATATACGCGCACATTTTTGCCGATGATCGTCGTCTCGCCGATGACGATACCTGTTCCGTGATCCATGAAGAAACATTCATCGATTGTTGCACCCGGGTGGATATCGATCCCTGTTTCAGAATGGGCTATCTCAGTGAGAATTCGGGGGATGAGCGGTACCTCTAGTTTATACAATTCATGTGCGACACGGTAGTTGGTGAGAGCTTTTATGCTGGGATAGCAAAATATCGTCTCGCCAGTGCTTTTTGCGGCTGGGTCGCCTACGTAGGCCGCCCTGATATCGGAGCATAGAAAGCTTCTGATCTTTGGAAGGGCGTTCAAAAGTGAAAGTGTGATCTCGTCAGCCTTTTTCTCACACAACACACAGTTCGCATCATCTCCTTCGGCGCATGAGAAACAGAAACCCCGTTTAATTTGTTCGGCCAATAATCGTGACAGTTCGTCGAGTGCCGCTCCTGTATAGTATTTCATCGTATCTGGCTTTAAATCATCCGCTCCGAAATATCCGGGAAATATGATCATCCTTAAGTGATCTATGATCTTGTGAAGTTCGTTTATTGAGGGCATTGGTACATCGTGCGTGCTCCTGTGAAAGACCTCTTTGTAAGATTTAGCTTCGCATAATTTGTCTACGATATTTGTCAGATCATTCTTTTTGGCCATTTTCTCTCCCCCTGTAGAAATCACAATATGAAGAAATTTCACAGCGATTGCAATGGGGATTTCGGGCTAAACACACCCTCCGTCCATGATAGATCAGCCAGAAATGGGCTTTACCCAGATCCTTTTCCGGAATTATTTTAATCAATTGCTCCTCTGTCGCCTCAGGTGTCTTAGCCTTTGCCAGTCCGATCCTGTTTGTGACCCTGAATACGTGTGTATCTACCGGCATCGCAGGTTGACCAAAAGACTTAATCAGAACGACATTAGCCGTCTTTCTCCCCACGCCGGGAAGGGTAATCATATCCTCTCTAGTCTGTGGAACTTCTCCCGCGAAGCGTTCTTTGATGGCATTGGCTGCTGCGATAATATTTTTAGCCTTGTTCTTATAAAGCCCGACCGATTTGATGATCTTTTCCACATCCTTTTGTTTTGCCTTTGCGAGTTTATCGGGGTTAGGAAATTTTTTCAAAAAATCCGGCATCACTTTATCCACTTGCGCATCAGTCGATTGCGCAGAGAGTATAGTTGCAATAATGGTGGGGAAGGGGTGCGATTTTTTGCCAAATTTAGAGAGATCCTTCGCGTAGGTCTTTTTCAGTACTTCAAGCACCTTTTGGACATCTATTCTTTGCATAGGAGTCTATTATTAAGCGGTTGATGTGAAAAATTCAAGCGAGTTATGAATTATTGTAAAGGTATAAAGTTTTAAATTTGTATGTTAACTCTCTTGATTATTGGATTTTTACTTTATTGATAAAGTACATTTAATGGCAATATATGGGAGCACACAAAAGAGTTGCCACCAAAGGCTTTTTTGTCCTATAGCAATACTTTCACAAACGCTTTTGGGGAGACATGCAACACGCAAATTTTGTCCATCTACATGTTCATAGCTATTACAGCCTGCTCGATGGGGCTTGTCCGCTCGACAAGTTGATCGCGAAGGCTAGGGAGCATAAACTGCCGGCTCTGGCCGTCACGGATCATGGAAATATGTTCTGTGCGGTCGAATTCTATCAGTCGGCTCAAAAGGCAGGGTTAAAACCGCTCATAGGGTGCGAATGTTACCTTCTCGCGAAGGGTTCACGGCTTACAAAAGACATTAAGCAGGAGGGGTATCGCACTCACATCACACTGCTCGTAAAAAATGCGATCGGATACAAGAATCTGTGCAAACTCGTTTCTTCATCTTATCTCGAAGGGTTCTACTATAAGCCACGAATAGATAAGGAAATTTTACGAGAATATAACGAGGGATTGATAGCCCTTTCCGGTTGTATAAAGGGGGAGGTTTGTAAGTCTCTCCTGGATAGCACATTTGAACAGGCAGAATCTGTGGTCGATGAGATGACTTCGATTTTTAACAACGATCGCTACTTTCTCGAAATAATGGATAACGGTTTACCTGAGCAGGCGAGAATTCGCTCGCAACTTATCGATCTATCGAAGAAAAAAGGGGTGGGACTTGTTGCGACAAACGATGTTCACTATCTTGCGAGAGAGGATGCCCCTTCTCAGGATGCCCTGCTTTGTATTCAGACCGGCAAGAACCTGACCGACACAAACCGGTTAAGACTTTCGACCGATGAGTTCTATTTTCGTACCCCTGAAGAGATGAGTGAGCTCTTTAAAGATTGTCCAGAAGCTATTGATAATACGGTACATATTGCCGGCAGACTCAATCTCGAGATGGATTTCAACACGTACCATTTCCCAAAATTTGAACCCCCTGAAAATTACGATCTTGCAACATATCTCGAAGAGCGGGCGAGGGAGGGTTTAAAAAAGCACTGGCCACTCATATTGCAATATCGCGAGGCTCAGGATGGACCGGAGATTCAAAAGGAATATGATGACCGTCTGAACCATGAGCTTGAGGTTATAAAATCGATGGGTTTTGCGGGTTACTTTTTGATTGTCGCCGATTTCATAGATTATGCGAGGAGTCAGGACCTGCCTGTCGGTCCCGGCCGCGGTTCGGCAGCCGGCTCCCTTGTTGCCTATGCCCTTGGTATCACCGATATAGAACCGATTGAAAATGGCCTCCTCTTTGAGCGCTTTTTGAACCCTGAAAGAATCAGCATGCCGGATGTCGATATCGACTTTTGCATGAGGCGGCGCGATGAGGTGATCGCATATGTCGCGAAGAAGTATGGCAACGTCTCCCAGATCATCACATTTGGAAAGATGAAGGCAAGGGCCGTCGTGAGGGACGTAGGACGGGTCATGGGTGTGCCGTATGGAGATGTTGACAGGATAGCCAAGATGATTCCTGCTACTTTGGGGATGAATCTCGAGCTCGCCCTCAAGGTCGAACCGAAGCTAAAAAAACTGGCGAACGATGACCCTCAGATTGGCAAGTTGATCGAGACCTCCCGATTCCTTGAAGGCTTTCCGAGGCACGCTTCGACTCACGCAGCCGGCGTCGTTATCTCCGATAAACCGCTCTCAGATTTTTTGCCCCTTTATAAAGGTCAGCACGACGAAACAGTCACGCAGTTTGATATGAAGGCGGTTGAAAAGATCGGGCTGATCAAATTCGACTTTTTGGGACTCAGGACTTTGACAGTGATCGACGATTGCCTGAAGCTGATCGTGGCTAGTGGCAAAGGGACGCTCGATATTGAGAGGATCTCTTTGAAGGATGAGCTTGTCTATAAACATCTATCGGATGGCGATACAGCCGGCGTCTTCCAGCTTGAAAGTTCAGGCATGACTGATCTCGTTATAAAGCTAAAGCCCGGCGCATTTTCCGACATCGTCGCTCTCGTCGCTCTCTTTCGCCCGGGCCCGTTGGGAAGCGGAATGGTCGATGACTTCATCGACCGCAAACATGGGCGCAAGTCGATCAGCTATGAACTACCTCAGCTCGAAGATATTCTCAAAGATACTTATGGTGTCATCGTCTATCAGGAACAGGTGATGCAGATTGCATCCCTTCTCGGTGGCTTTTCGCTTGGCGAAGCGGATATCTTAAGGCGCGCGATGGGAAAGAAGAAAGCCGATGAGATGTCACGCCAACGTGAGCGCTTTCTCGAAGGTGCGAAGAAGAACAAAATCCCTGAGAAGAAGGCAGAAAAGATATTCGACCTCATGGCGATGTTCGCTGAATATGGTTTTAATAAATCACACAGCGCCGCATATGCGCTTGTATCCTATCGCACAGCCTATCTCAAATATCATTATCCGGCTGAATATATGGCAGCCCTTCTGACAAGTGAAAAGGACAATACCGACAAAATTATAAATTACATCAACGACTGCAAGAATCACGAGATCGAGGTCTTGCCTCCCGATGTCAATCAGAGCCAACGGGATTTTTCGGTCGTTGGGGATAAGAGTATACGTTTTGGTCTGGGCGCTGTGAAGAATGTCGGTGCTGCCGCGATCGATATCATAGTCGCTGCCCGCTCTGAGAAGGGCGATTTTCGCGATATATATAATTTTTGTGAGAGGGTCGATGGCAGGAAGGTGAACAGAAGGGTGGTGGAGAGCCTCATCAAATGTGGAGCATTCGATACCACAGATGAGAGGAGATCTGCGATATTCGCGAACCTCGACGAAGTGATGGAGTTTGCCTCAGGCAGGCAGAAGGAGAGACAGATAGGACAGTCCAACATATTTGATTCTGTCGGTGTGACAGATCTGAATCCAAAAAAACTCGTCGAAGTTGCCCAGTGGGATGAACATCAAACGCTGGCATATGAAAAGGAATCGCTGGGATTTTTCATCACCGGTCATCCTCTCACGCAGTATCAGGCTCTTTTGAAAACTTATGCAACCGCCGATACGCAGAGTATCGTCAATGTGCCCGATAAAAGAGATGTGAAAATAGGCGGAGTCGTTTTGAGATTGAAGGAGATCACGACGAAAAAAGGTCACAGGATGGGATTTTTGACCATCGAAGATCTAAAGGGATCTGTTGAAGTTGTCGTCTTTTCCGAGCTCTATGTTAAGTCAGTTACACTTTTAAAGAGCGACAAGTCGCTCTTTGTAACAGGCAAGGTCGATAACGATGGCGAGTCATGTAAGATCATTGCGGAGGATATCTATCCACTCGATGAAGTTGTCGACAGACTGACTAAGTCGATTCATTTTAACCTCACAGAGCATGAGACCTCGCAAAAACATATGACGCAGCTGAAGAACATGATCTCGCGCTTTCCGGGAGCATGTTATGTCTTTCTTCATCTCTTTTCATCGGATGGGGCAGAAACCGTGCTGAAGCTTCCTGATGATATGAGGATATCACCATCCCAGGAACTTGTTAAAACGGTGACAAAATATTTCGGACACGATATAGTCAAGTTCAGTTCGGAGACGACGTGATTATTATTTTTCAGCGCGGTTTTAAGTATTTGGAAGGGTGCTCCAGAGAGGTAATGTTTATAAGGTGATTTGGCTATAAAACATGGGAGCGTACAATTTGATGAGCACAGATTTGACTTTTTTAACAAACGAACCAGGCCATTCTTTATTGGAGAGGTTCAACGCCCTTTTGAAAGAGGATACCCGTCATTTTGACTGCCTCGTTGGATATTTTTTTATCAGTGGTTTTTATAAAATGTATCCCTTTTTGGAGAACACAGAAAACGTTCGGATTCTCGTTGGATTACAGACTGACAGAAAAACATACGATTTGATTCAACAAGGGGCGCAGGAGCTTGATTTTAAATCGCATGCGGAAACAAAAGAAGCAATGCCATTACACATCCTTGAAGAGCTCGAAGAATCAGACGACTTTCATGTCCGTGCGACATGGGCAGAGTCAATGGAACAAGGGGTACACAAATTCGTGGAGTGGATTCGATCTGGTAAACTCGAAATCAAAGCCTACCCAACAGATAAAATACACGCCAAGGTTTATATTATGACCTTTAACGAAAACGACCGGGACAAGGGGCGAGTTATTACGGGATCCAGCAACTTTTCTCAATCAGGATTACAGGACAATCTCGAATTTAACGTAGAGCTTAAGAACCGATCCGATTATGAGTTTGCACTGGAAAGCTTCAATAAACTATGGGCCAACGCCGTCGATGTCAGCAACGAATATGTAACGACCATTAATGAAAAGTCGCCTTTTGCCAATTTTACGCCCTACGAGCTCTACCTCAAATTTCTCTACGAATATTTCAAGAGTGAACTTAGCCCGTCCGAAGATCTGGAGCGAGCCTATCTTCCGATAAACTTCAAAAAGCTAAAATATCAGGAAGATGCTGTGATGACAGCGAAGAAAATTCTGGATGAATATGGAGGCGTGTTTATCTCAGACGTCGTTGGTCTTGGAAAGACGTACATTTCAGCTCTACTAGCACAGCAACTGAATGGAAGAACTCTTGTCCTGGCTCCACCGGCGCTCCTCGACAGAGATAACCCGGGCTCATGGACGAATGTTTTCGATGATTTTCGTATCCCATGCACTCCTTGCTCAATCGGCAAGTTGGATGATCTCTTAAAAAGAGGCGTGGATAAATATGACAACGTCTTCATAGACGAGGCCCATCGTTTTCGTACAGAAGCAACTGCCACTTATGAAACGCTTTTCAAAATATGTCGCGGGAAACGGGTAATATTAGTGAGTGCAACCCCCCTCAACAACTCTCCCAAGGACATCCTCAGCCAAATCAAGCTTTTTCAACCAGGTAAAAATAGCACCATTCCGAATATCCGCGATCTCGAGTATTTTTTTGGAGAGTTAGAAAAGAAGCTCAAAAAACTAGATCGCAAGAAGGATCACGAAGAATATATTAAAACAGTCCGTGAAAATTCCAAAGCCATCAGAGAAAAGGTTTTAAAATATCTAATGGTGCGTCGCACCAGGCATGAAGTACAAAATTATTATGGCAAGGATCTATTAGAGCAGGATCTGAAGTTTCCTGAAGTCTCAGATCCGGAACCTTTGTTCTATCAATTCAATGAAGAGGAGAATGAAGTATTTAGCAGAACCATTGAATTGCTGGCACAAGATTTTACTTTTGCGAGGTACCAACCACTTACATATTACGAAGGAAAGTCACGCGAGGCAGATAAGCAGGGTCAACAGAACTTGGCCAAGTTCATGAAGATTCTTTTTGTAAAACGGCTGGAGAGTAGTGTTTTTGCCTTCAAGTCCACCATTGATCGATTCATTGCCTCCTACGAGCGCTACATT
>JBDRGF010000033.1:0-116362 GCA_043818055.1 Pseudomonadota bacterium
TCACACGGCCCTGAATATTCATCTGTCGAAAAGGTGTTGGAGGTAAAGGCGGGTGAGGTGCTCGATCTCGGCAAAATAACTTTGAAACAGATAAACCCAACGCCCGGATATGTCAGTGCTGACATGCACCTCCACTGCATCAACAGTCCCGATTCGGCGATACTTGAAAAGAGCCGTGTCATAGCGGCTATCGCCGAGGGGATGGATATCATCCAATCGACCGATCACGATTTTCTCACCGATTACGGCAAGGGTCTTAGTGAATTGACCAATGCGGGAATCGTACTTCCTAATTCGATACAGACATCTATCGGGGATGAAGTGACTCCAAATCATTATGGTCATCTCAATGTATATCCGCTTGAAGCTGATGAGAGCGATCCCGATCACGGCGCGATCGACTGGAGCAACTCTCCGCTCGACGAAGTCTCTCCTGCCCCCGACTATGGTTTGAGCCTCGACGAGATAATCACTGAGGTGCGAAAAGACCCCGGCGAAGAGGTAGTTCAGATAAATCATATAATGGATATGCCCACAGGTATTCCACTTGCTGCCGGCTGGGTGACTAGTCCACACTACGATGTCGATCCCCTTTCAAGCTACGCTGATCCGATTGGACAGAGGATGGCACCCTCTTCACAGAGCACATTTCCCTTAGAGCTTGGAGCGACAGGTCTCATGCCGACTCTAGATTATGAGGCAATCGAGCTCGTGATCGGAATCAATTCACATGACACCGATCTGTTCTATCGCTCAGCGCTCCCCACATGGTTCAACCTTCTCAACATCGGAAAGGTTGTTACAGCTGTAGCTGATTCAGATAGCCATAGAGAGAGCGCTAATCCACTGGGACTCCCCCGAAATTACATCGCCCTTAAAACCGACCCTAGAGATGGCATTGGAGATAACTATTCAGACATCGATCTTGAAGAGTATGCGGTATCGATCAGAAATCATCGCGTGGTCGTCTCGACAGGTCCATTCATAACAGTCGATGCACGAAATAAGAAGGGTGAAATCGTAACGATCGGAGATATGATCAAGGGTAATTCGATCGAGCTAGACATCACCGTCTCTGCCCCATCGTGGGCGTGGTTCGATACGATCGACATCTACGCCAACACCGATCCGATGCCGGTCGATGACAAGACGGATGAACCGATGAAGGGTGTGGCAGCAAATCCCGCCACATTCTATGAACCGTATCATATTCCGCGATATACCTATCAGCCGACAAAAACATTCAGCCTTCAATCAAAAACTCTCGAGGGATGGGAGGAGAAGGATGGAAAGATCACCGCCCACCTGAAATACACGCTGACCGCGAGCGAGGACACATGGGTCGTCGTCATGGCCAGAGGGTCGAAGGGGACAAAGGGCTACAGATCCCTCTTCCCGATCGCGCCGGATGTTTTAGTTGATCCCAAGAAAAAGCCCGAGAACTTCGATGTAAACGATCTTACATCATTCCACCAGAGCGAGCTGGTCGGCGCCAACGCCTGGGCGCTCTCCAATCCTATCTTCATCGATGTCGATGGAAATGGGTTTAAGGGAAAGTTTGAGAAGTAGTACCCATTCTCAATAATCCTAATTTCATTTGGATTATTCCCAAAATTTCACTATAATGCCCCTCTATGGAAAATACATTCAGCTGGGCTTTGCTCATTGGAGGTCTCACATTCTTTTTCTTCGGGCTCAAAGAGGTGCGGGAGGCCCTTCAGCTTTTGGCGGGGGATCGCTTTAAAGCAGCTCTCGGACATCTGGTCGGAAACAGATTCAAAGCGCTAACACTCGGAGCGCTCATGACCGTGATATTGCAAAGCTCATCGGCGACCTCTGTGATGTTAGTAAGCTTTGCTTCGACTTCGCTCATCTCTCTAAAACAGGCTATTGCCGTCCTTTTAGGGGCAGGAATCGGGACTACAGTTGTTGTAGTTCTTCTATCCATCAAAAAAATAACTGATTATTCACTGGTTTTAATTGCGATCGGATTTGTCATATTTGCTGTGGCAAAACAGAGAAAGGCAAAATATTTCGGATCGGCAATTCTAGGTTTTGGACTGATTTTCTATGGTATGTTTTTGATGTCACAGGCCGCATTGCCTCTCAGAAGCAGTGAAATCGCCATACAGATGTTTTCATACTTAGCAGAAAACCCCTTTGCATCTTTGGTGCTTGCCACAATATTTACATCTATAATACAGACATCCGCTGCGACGATAGGTCTGGCCATAGCACTCGCATTCGCTGGCACGATCAACTTTGAGCAGGCAGCTCCAATCGTGCTTGGCGCAAATATTGGCACCTGCATGACAGCTTTAATCGCAAGTTATGGAATGGGAATCGACGGAAAACGAGTTGCTATTGCTCATACACTTTCAAAGATCTTTGGCGTTGCTATTATTTTTCCATTTCTACCTCAGGTTGTTTCGTTTATAGAATCGATACATATAACCGGAGGGCTATTCAACCTGCAAACAGGGATCGCAGGTCAGATCGCCCTTTTTCATCTCCTCTTCAACGTGGCAGTGGCAATATGTTTTCTTCCACTGGTAACTCCTCTTCATAATCTCGTCGTAAAAATTCTACCTTCAAAAGCGAAAGAAAAAGAGACATTTGAGCCAAAATATCTTGATGAATCAGCACTAGCAACACCGAGCATCGCATTCGCACACGCGAAAAGGGAGATATTGAGAATAGCTGAATTGACCAGAACGCTTTTGAGCAAAGTTTTATTGATGTTCAGCAAAGGTGAGGATGTGAGGGATCGCTGGGAGGAGATTCAGGGAGATGACGATAAGATCGACCTTCTGGAAAAGGCCGTCCGATTCTATCTGGCGAAGATCTCGCAGGAATCTTTAAGCGAATCACAGGCCTTGACCCAGCTCTCACTTCTTTCCATATCATCAGACCTCGAAGAGATCGGCGATATAATATCCCGCGAACTTCTGGCACTCTCCAAGAAGAAATCATCGTGGCACAGGATTTTTTCAGAGGAGGGCTGGCACGATCTTAAAGGTTTTTTAAAGATGGTAGAGAAGAACTTCGATCTGCTCTTGCTTCTGATGGCACATCCATCCGAAGAGTTGCACATGAAGATCAAGAGACATGAGAATGACATGAATGAAGAGGAGCAAAGATTGCGACAGTCTCACTTGCTGAGACTTCACAAAGGACTGAAGGAGACATTCGATACAAGCTCAATACATCTGGACGTGCTTTCCAACTTAAGAAGGATTAACACAAAGCTATCTCAAATAGCTGACAGATCGATGCAGGAGTAGATATGAATAAAATAATAATCTTCGCTTTAGCTTTCGTGATGGCAATCCTATCATGTTCGCTTGTTTACTCCCACGATCTGAATTCCACTGAATACTCTCATTTTACAAGGGTGTCGATTCAACCCGATTCGCTTCAGATCAAATATTCGGTTTATATCCCTGAAAGCCATATCAATAAAATGATCAAAAAGCTCTCCAAGAGCAAAGATGCCGTATCTGAACTGGAAAAACAGATTGCTGATGAAGTGGCTCAAGGTTTCAGAGTTGTATTGAACGACATACCACAGAAAATGAACCTGCTAAAAAAACACCTCGACACATCTGATCATCATGGCCACGATCAATGGGTACTTAATATTAATATCGCAATTCCTATTGAGTTACCTCCTGATCAAAAGTCCAAACTTATCATCAGCAACACAAATTTCAGGGAATGGAACTCCCTCTACAAAAACCAACTGGAAGCTGAAGGGGTCGTGATCTCTCAATCATCGATCCCTGAAAACATGTCATGGGTTCGCGACAACAAACACAGGGATATAAACATAGAACTCTTTCCAGAGATCAACAAGGAATTCCCGATAATTTATATAATACTTGGATTGGGGATAATTGCGTTTATTGCTTTGATGATGCTGATAAAAAGAAGAAAGCAATAATTAATAATTACCAATTCACAATATCCAATTAACAATTTCTAAAATGATGTTAATTGGATATTGTTCTCGGCGTCATCTATGGATCCGTTCGGGAGTCAAGCGCGAAAGGCAAATTGCTTAAAATTTAACTGACACATTTTCGCTGACAACCGGGGCGACTATCAGATCAAGTCGCGACCACTACACTTAAAATGTTAACAGAACCGCCTTTCAAAATTTCAGCTAAGTTTGTGGTTGATTCTTTTTGTTAATCCGCTTTTATTTTTTAGACTTTTGTTGAACCAACTGAAGTGCTTTTAAATAGCATTGATCAAGTTTTGAAACAGGATAATTAATATTTCTTGCCATGTTTCTAAATATTTTCATTTTCAAATTAAAATGAAATTTAAAATCCGAAATAGAAAATATCTTAACAGAGTCATCTATATATTTTTGATACATCCTTCTAAATTTCCGCCTTAATATAGCTCCGAATTTTCTTAATATAAGAGGATTTATTTTGAAAAGCATAGTCGCAGCATTTAAATTCAATATGGCTATCATATATTCCTTTTTTTTATTTGCTTTGTTATAGTTTTGCATATGTCTCTTCAATTCTTCAACTAATCTATTCGATGAAAATAAGTAATAATCTTTGCGCAAAGATTGAGGACGCAGACGAATCCTTACTACACGTAAGTTATTGTAGAATGAAGCAAACTTATGACTTTTTCCAAATTGGATGGCTATATTTGGTTTTTTGCATAAATGTGGTCTATCTTTATATCTTTTAAAGAAACGATGAATTTGCGATAAAGCAAAATTTTCTCGTTGGATATTAACTTGTTTTATCTCTTTCAATACCGTTGTCATTTCAGCAATAACTTGCTTCATTTTTCTTTTTAAAAGAGAACTTTTTGAATTGCTTGCAGCCAAAGTTTTAAAGTTTGGATTTTTTATTAATTTACGAGCCTCTTTTTTCCAATGACGAAACCTTATTATAGCAGCTATGTGCTTTTCAACTAATGAATCACTGCCTGCTATCAGCAATTTAGTTTTTGGGTTTAGCACCTTATAAAGGCGAGCGGCTCCGTACGCATAAAGAAGAAAAGCAGTATCTACGTTCCAATTTACCTTACCATTTGGTTTCATTAAAGTGCTAAATGATTTTCTGATTTTTAGACGATCAATATCGGATATCAGTTTCATTTCACATCCGGCTGCCATGCAGCTTTCAAGTAAAATATGATGCGTTTTATTTGTAACATAGAATCTAAGAATGGATAACTGAGACAACACAGCACGTAGTTCATCTTTTTTTATACGCCCCGATATCATCCTAAATCTATTAATGCTACGCAATGGATTAGCATGTACTTGTGGTAAATGAGCTACGGTAGGACTGCATTGTGTTATTGCAGTAGATACTTTTTTCAGTGATTGTTTTGAGCTCTTTGTGGGTTTAGAAGCTGAACTTCTTTGTCTCAATGTATTAGACAGCAATAACGGTTTGAGCAAGTTGTCTGTAAAACTCACAAACGATGATACGTTTGCCATATTGCCTGATCCTTTATTAATAAGCCATTCCCTTCCAAAATTGCAGTTTTAGAGCAGCTTGGAGAAAAAATACAATTGAAATCGAAAAATAACATTTGGGCACCTCTAAAAACTTCCTCTGTCATCTTATTTATCGTCATATCCAGAAAAAAGTTGCTAAATAACCGGCCCATAATCCGACACTTGATTTCAACATACTTTCCTCCCTCCCTTGAGGGGAGGGAGTCAGAGGGAGGGTGATTTGAATGCTCATTTCACTTATTGAGTTAATATCACCCTCACCCTAACCCTCTCCCGTCAAGGGAGAGGGGCAAAGAGGTGTCGGATTTTGGCGGCTAATAATTGGGAAAAGATTGGTGTAAAAACAAAATGACAAAGGAGGTTTTTAGAGGTGCCCAATTATTGGATATTGGATATTGGATATTGTGAATTGTTAATTGCCTTTCAGTATTGAATCTACGAACTCACTCGCATCGAATGGTTTAAGGTCTTCCATCCCCTCACCCACACCTATATAGCTGATCGGAAGGTTTAGTTCCCCTGCCACTGAAAAGAGTATTCCACCCTTTGCTGTGCCATCGAGCTTTGTGACGACAACCGATGTCAATCCAAGGGCCTCATTAAATTCCCTGGCCTGAACCAGGCCATTCTGACCGACTGTCGCGTCCAGCACTAAAATCTTTTCATGTGGCGCACCTTCGTACGCCTTTCCCGCTACTTTGGATATCTTCTTCAGTTCATCCATCAGATTAGTCTTTGTGTGAAGTCTGCCTGCAGTATCTACGATAATTACATCGTGACCAGAGCTCGTCCCCTTTTTTATTCCATCGAAGACTATGCTCGCAGCATCGCTGTTGTTGGGATTTGCAAAAACGGGAACATTTAGGCGCTCTCCCCAAATCTTTAACTGATCCACAGCTGCCGCCCTGAATGTGTCGGCAGCGATTAGAAAGACTCTTTTTCCTTCTTCGGTCAACTTTCTGGCCATCTTAGCGATCGTCGTCGTTTTGCCGCAGCCATTGACACCTACAACAATTATCACTTGTGGTTCAACATGTTTAACCTGTGATGCTAAATCCAAAAGAGAGGTCATCTCATGTTTTAATATCCTTCTCGCTTCATCGGCATCGTTCGTATTTTTCAAAGACTCCAAAAATCTTGTTGAAGTTGCAACTCCGACATCCGCTGTGATCAGAGCCTCTTCGAGATGACAAAACGCGCTTTCGTCCAATTGAGAAGCACCTAAAAAATTCGCAAACGCCTGTCTGACCCCCTTCGCAGGCTTAGCCCCGACAGATAAAACAGCACCGTTCGTTTTTTTTCTTTTAAGGAAAACAATGACTGTAATCAAAATGATTACAAAAAGTGCAGCCGCTACATAATAGTAATGATTCATATATGTTGTTTTTTGTAGGGGAGGGTTTCAAACCCTCCCGAAAATAAGCGGGCAGGTTTAAAACCTGCCCCTACAATAAATTAACTCGTAGTTACCTCTAAGCTGCTGATCCTTCGAGATCGACCGAGGTGTCACCCTCTTTATTGAGACGGACAGAGACGAGCTTTGAAGCGCCGGCCTCTTCCATCGTCACACCGTAGAGCAGATCGGCGAGTTCCATCGTTCGTTTGTTGTGCGTGATCAGTATGAATTGTGAATGTTTGGTCATCGACCGGATCAGTTCGTTGAATCGATCGACGTTGACGTCATCGAGCGGCGCATCGACCTCATCCAGCAGACAGAACGGAGATGGCTTGATGAGAAAGATCGAAAAAACAAGTGCGATCGCTGTTAGAGCCTTCTCACCGCCGGAGAGAAGTCCGACAGACTGCAGCTTCTTTCCGGGGGGTTGAGCAACGATCTCAATTCCGCTCTCAAGAATATTATCCTCATCCGTCATCAAAAGACGCGCCCTGCCACCCTTGAAGAGGGCTGGAAATAATTTTTGGAACTGGCCATCGACTGCGTCGAAGGCCTCTTTAAATCTCTCGCGGCTGGTCTTGTTTATCTTCTGAATTGCTTTTTGCAGCCCGCTCACTGATTGGGTGAGATCTCCATGCTGGGCAAATATATGATCGTGACGCTCTTTGATCTCATTAAATTCAGTGATCGCATCGACATTGACCGAACCGAATTTATCAAGACGATCCTTTAATGAAGAGACTAAAGACTCCTCTTCTTCGATATTTAAATCGTCCTTAGAATAACTGACGGCATGGGTCGGAAGATCTACCCGATATTTCTCTCCGATTGTCTGGACGAGATGCTGCAGGTCGGAGCCTCTCTGAGTCAACTTCAGCTCGACTTCGTGCGCCTTCGTCACCTCTTCATCGTGGGCTTTGCGCAGTCCATGGATCTTAGCCTCATCCTCTCTCAACAGTGATTTGGACTGATGATAGGCATCTGTGAGCTCTTTTTCTTTTGTGTCCAGCTTCTGCAAATCCTGAACTATAAAATTGAGATCAAGTCTCAAATCGTCAACCTGACTTCTCAAAACTTTCGCATCCTGGGCTTCGAGCGCTACGTCGTTCTTGCTCTTGTGAATATTGAGGAGAAACTCAATCTTATCAGAGAGCAATCTTTCGACATCCCTCGTAGCGGCAGAGCTTCGTTCTTCCACCTGAGCAAGTGCAATCTTAGCTTCGACGAATTTATCTTCTTCATCATGCAGACTCGAATCCCGCTCTTCGATTTGCCTTTGAATTTCAGAGAGTCTACTTTCAGCCTCTTTCTGTTTTGAATCGAGTTCGGTGCACAACTCTTTCAGGCTCATCTGCTCTTCTGCTATTTTCTTCTCCTCGTCAAAGAGATCGGTCAGCTCAAAGGTGGTCTGGTCGCGCTCCTCCTCGAGATGAGCCAAATCATCCTCGATCCTTTTCAATTCGCTCTCGGTTGATATCAACACAAGTTCCTGCTTATGAACCTCGGAGGAGACCTCGTTCAGACGATTGCGTCTGGTGAACAGATCCTCTTCGATTTCCTTGAGCGCGTGTTCCGAATCCTCGAGCTCCTTTTTCATACAGCCGTTGGAATCTTCAAGCTCCTTGAGTCTTCTATTTTGCGCCAGCAGCTGTTCAGCAACGTTCCCACCCTTACCGCCGGTGATCGTGCCGATGGGGTCGATGACCTCTCCATCAAGCGTTGCCAGCGTATAGCCAAAGGTACCCTCACGCCAGACATCGATAGCAGATTTTAAATCCTTCATGAGAACGACATCGCCAACGATGTAATTCCCGAGTTTTTTATATTCATCAGTAAAACTGACATGCTGGTTGAGCGGGCCTATGACCCCCTCTCCCTGCGGAGGCGTCGATTCCAGATTCACAGGGTTGATCTCCATAGGCACAAATGTCGATCTGCCACTCGCCGCCGACTTCAAATATTCAACCGCTTCGATACCTTTTGACTGGGACTCAACGACCACATACTGGAGCTTATCTCCCAAAACCGCACCCAGCGCGGTTTCATATTGGGGAGAGGTCGAGACGAATTCACTGATCGTCCCTATCACCCCTTTAAAGCCATCTTCGCCTGAGATCTTCTTCATCACGGATTTTACACCATCTTTATATCCGTCGAGATTTCTCTTCAGCTCCATGAGCGACTCGATCTGTGATTGCTTCGTCTGATAAGAAGCCCTGACCTGATCGAGTTTTTCCTTTGATAGTTTATATGACTCTTCCACCTGAGCGATCACGGGATGAAGTTCATCCCTCTCCTTCAGAAGTGAGTCCTTCAAATCCCTCACCGACTGAATGCTCTCATCTTTTGTCTGGAATTTTTCCTCAAGCTCTTTTTTCTCCTGATCGAGCTGATCGATGCGGGTCTGATCCTTGGCCATCTGAGAGGTGACTTCGACAGACCTCTCACCCAGATGCCCGAGCTTCGATTTCGATTCGGAGAACTTTGTAGCAAACTCGAAGATCTGTTTTCTCAACTCATCGCTATCGTATGCAACCTCATCGCGCTTGGAACGCCGACCGTTGACAATATCGCCAAGCATCGCAACAAGATCCCTCTTATCCTCACGCATCGAATCGGCAACTACAAATTCCGAATTCACATCACTTAGCTTAACGCTGATATCGGCGAGCTTTGCCTCGAGGAGTTTGAGTTCCTCCCTCGCCGTAGTCACATGAGCATCCAGGCTCTCTGCCTTTTCAAGCTTATGAGTGATATCCGCCTCGGTCAATTTTAGATTGTTCTGAGTTGCCCATCTCGACTGCTGCACCTCGTCGAGCTCCCGTTCCATATTAGCTAGTTCGAGCCTCTTGCTCTCAAGATTTGTCTCAAGACTGATAAGCTCTGCAGAGGCAGAGGCTGAACCCTCGCGAGCCTTCGAACACTCAGAATCGAGAGAGTTCAACTCTCCCCTCTCCTTTAAATATTTCGTTGAGAAAAGGGCAAGCTCTCTCTCTTTGAGTTCGTCGCTCACCACTTTGTAACGCTCGGCTTTCTTCGCCTGACGATTTAATGAATTGAGCTGACGGGAGAGTTCAGCGATGAGATCGTCGAGCCTCAAAAGATTCGACTTCGTCGCTTCCAATTTTCTGAGAGCGGCCTCCTTGCGCGATTTGAACTTTGAAATTCCCGAGGCCTCCTCGATGAGCATCCTGCGATCTTCCGGTTTTGATGAGACGATGCTCCCGATCATTCCCTGTTCGATAATAGAATAGGCCTTAGATCCGACACCCGTTCCGAGAAAGAGATCGACGATATCCTTGAGCCTGCAGGGCGTTTTATTTATAAAATATTCGCTCTCCCCTGAACGGTATAAGCGGCGTCCCACCTGTATTTCCGAGTATTTTGCATAATCAGCCGGCGCCCTTCCATCTGAGTTGTCGAAGGTCAAAAAGACCTGCGCCATTCCCATTGCGGGGCGCTTCTGAGAGCCGTTGAAGATGACATCGACCATCTCGCCGCCACGCAAATGTTTCGCAGATTGTTCACCCATCACCCAGCGGATAGCATCGACGATATTGGATTTGCCGCAACCGTTCGGACCGACAATCGATGTTACGCCCTCCTCAAAATGGACAACAGTCCTATCGACAAATGATTTAAAACCGACCACTTCTAATGATTTTAGACGCATATTGATTACCTTAAAACCTGAAAAAACATAGATAAAAGGGAGCCGAGACTAACCAAAAGGATAGCTCAACCCCCCACCCCAAAACCTTTAAGGACATAGCAAATGGGTAGAAAAAGGCAATGGGAAAGATCGGCAAAAACAAACAAAAAGCGCATGTAGCATGTAGTATGTAGTTAACGATTTAGACTGATAAAATAATCTTTGGATATCTCTAAAAGGCTCAATTTTCTTTCTATGATGCCATTGCGGGCTTAGCAGGCGAAACAGAGTCAATTCGAGTCTTGGCAAAACAATTGTAGGGGCAACCCCCCGTGGTTGCCCTCATATAAGGACAGACATTTTCGGCCTACCCCTACAAAATCATCAAAAAACACAAGTTCGCCAACAGGCTCAAAGGCAATGGGTCAGGTAACATCATGCTTTTCCCTTATTTTCATCCATCCCTAAGAAAACTCATAATATTCCTAACCCCCACATCATCAACTCTTCTCTCATTCCCAACACCCTTCAATGCCAATAGCAACTTTTCTCCATCATTCGGCGCCTCAGCTATAGCGGCTTTTCCTCTCTCATACGCCGGGTCGTAATCTATATCCATTTCCACCTGCACATACAACCGCTCATCCCCTCGCTCACACACAAAATCGAGCAATTTTCCCTCCTTCAACTGGCCAACCTTTACCTCATATTTTCTGCGTATTAATTCCAGATAGACCAGATTCTCGAGGCTCTGCTTCGTCTCCAGATAGCTATAACCGATACTGCTGTTTCTCATGCCGATATCTGTGAAATAATATTTTCCCCTGCCGCTCATAATTTTTCTTGTCTTCACATTTACCCGCTTAACGCCCATTATAAAATCGGCCTCTTCGAGATAGCCGATATATTTATGCACCAGCCCCTCTGATATTTTATAACTCGTCGATCTCAATGCCCGCTGTATTTTATCCGCAGTCAAAAGGGTTCCCATGTTTATTCCCAGATATTGTATCAATCTCTCCAAAAATTCTATATTTCTCAACTTCTCTCGCTCGATCACATCTTTTAAAAATATATTGCTCATGCTGCGCTTCAACCACCTGTCCACTATGTCGTGTTTGAGAGTGAGGTTCTTCATATAAGGCATGCCGCCATATTTGAGATAGAGCTGAAAACTTTCCATCGTATTGGGAAGTTCATGAAACTCCAGATTTTCTGAATAGGAGAGAGGGAGGATCAAAAACTGCTTAAAGAGTTCGTCGGATCCGAAGAGGGAGTCCGATATATTATCTCCAGCACAATATATATCGTATCTTCCTTCAGATAGAAGGTACTCCAAAGCTTGTTTACAGTTACTTATTTCCTGTATCTCATCTATAAAGAGATAGACCAGCCCCAAGCTCCTCTTACACTTTTGCTGTATATATTTGATGAGTCTCGAATCTGACTTAATATGCTTAAAGGTATCGGAATCTTTGTTAATATGTAAAATAGTAGCATTATCAAGCCGGGTATTTATGACATCCAGCATCTGATTCAGCAAAAAACTCTTACCAGCACCCCGAATCCCTCTGAAGACCTTCACAATATCCTTTCCAAGCAATAGCTTTATTTCGTTTAAATAGATGTTTCGGGGGATGTTTTGTGATGGCATAGTAAGTCTCCAATATTTGACTATTATAAAAAACTGTTCTAGCCCTATCGGACTAAAAGATCAAACATAAAATAGCCCGATCGGGCTTTGTCCGAACGGGCCAATGGATCTATATTTTGCATCACGGAGATACACATGGATCCTAAACAGAAAAAATTCTTTAAGAAATTTGGAGCTGAAGTCAGAAAAGTCCGCCTTGAGACGGGTATGACTCTTGAAGATATGCAAAGCTTCGGTTTTTCAGCACAACATTTTCAGAAAATTGAATCTGGTCAAAAAGCAATCAATCTCTATACAGCCCATCGCATCTCTAAAGCTTTTAAGATTCGCATTGATGACTTGATATAAAATCTTATTATGGATGCCACAGAAAGAGTTCGAAAAAATATTATTCGCATAAGACAGGAGAAGGGCTTCACCCAAGAAAGGCTAGCTTATGAATCTGACATGTCAAAAGGCCATCTGTCTGAAATTGAATCCGGCAAAAAACCTTCTACTGTACGTACACTCGAAAAACTCACAGAGACTTTGGATGTTAAGCTTTCTAAACTGACTTTTGAATAAACGTGGTTACGTCTCAAATTCGAGCCTTTTTAGAATATTATAGAGTTGTAGTTGCACTTCGATATCGTTTCCAAACAGTTTATTGAACATTCTAGTCCATAACTGACAGTTGTAGTTTTAATCCCTTAGCATTCTGCAGTTTTTTCCTTTTGAGAATATTTTTCCGTATTTTGTAAGCAAATATAAAACTACTGCAACTTGAATGGCTATATAAATGAAAGTTTATATAGTGTTTAATTTTGGAACGTATTTAAAATTCGAGATGTGACTCCATAAATGGAATGATCACATAGCAGCAAATTGATCATAATATCTTGCTAATGACTTAGGTCTAACACCTTCACAAAGCATAATTTGAAGGAACATAGTCCCAAGAGATATTGTGTTACCTTTTAGTCCAATTAATTGAGGAATTTTATTGTGTACCACTAATAATCTCTCATCTACAGGTTTTTGGAATTCAGCTTTACCCTGTTTCGTACTTGACCATACAAGACGGGCCACCTGCAAATGCTTTGCCCACGCATTGATATCAAATCCAAAATACACTTCAGTGTGCCCTAAACTTATCTTTGCAATATCTTCGTTTAACCATGAGCGAAGCATGATTGGCATAGAGGTGGGATAACCGAATGAGGAATCAAGGGACATGATTACATTGGTACAGTCCACTTGCTCAGAACTAGGCTGACTCATTGTATTTTGAAAATATTCTTTGACAATTTTTTGCCCCGCTTCAATAGACATGCCGCGTAACCTATTAAATACCAACACATGCAGGCAATCATCTATACTATGTTCTACAAAGTTTTTTGAGCGGACATCCTTAAACAGAGAAGTTAATTCATCCTCGAATCTCTCGAAAGGTTTAGATGGCGCAATTGCATTCCGCTCCATATCCAAAAACGGATCATACACTTTATCATTTTCAACTAGATCAACCAATTTACTTGCCCTATCCTCCTGTCTAATAATTCGGTTTATCTGTTTGATTCCATGATCACCATGTTCCTTCACAAATGTATTGAGATCCTTTAAAATTATATCAGGATTTTTTTGGTGCATCATGTCACTAATCTTTTGATTAACTTTTCCAGACTTGAGTTCAACAAACGAGACGCCAGAAGGACTAAATAAAGTTATATCGCCAATATCTATACACCTAGTTGCATCATTCCAAATTGGTAAGCACTGGCCCTCAGCAAATAAATATTTCATTGTCTTTAAGATTGATTCAGGATTTTGATCTTTTAACTTACCTCGTTCTTGATTTCGACATGTTCTCCTAACAAATAAACCAGGTTCACGAGGATAGGCAATCCAAAAAATTGAATCATTTATACATCTAAAAAGTTGCCTTATGTAGGACCACCCCTTTTTTGAAATCTTAACTTCCTTAGGTGTGACACTTCCAGGTAACAACATCTTATCTTCCGTGTGAATTATGGCATCGATTGTCAAAACATGTAATGAATATAATCCTCTATGGAAATCTTTAATAAATTGGTCACGGTTGTTATGAATATCCTTCATTGAACGATACTTTTTCCCAGCTGGTTCACGTAGCAAATCTACCGCAGTCATAATCATCTGTTGGAGAGCACCACTGGAATCTTTGATCATCATCGATTTTACCTGCTCATTCTTTTACTAGTTTCTATCGTCTCTATTAAAACGAGCGGCTAACAGAAAAAATAAAAAACAAGATATTACTGTTTCCTATATTCTATAATTTTCTTTATTGCACATATGGACTGTTCAGCAAACCCTAGAAGGTGCAGAATCAACCCTGGTTTATTCATAATCTCATCGAATTTTGGACCATGAACTTCACCATAAATTGATCTGTCACGGTGAGCGCATGCTTTATCACGTAGGAAACATATGGCCTCTTGCATATTTTGGTAATCTTGGAATAATTTTTCGCCAATTGTTTTTATCTCTTTGTCTTGGTCTAGAATTAAAGAAAATGCCAACAACTCTAATAAAAGAGGAATTTCATTTTTATCCCTTTCATAAAGGGCAGCAAGTACTATAATTATATACTTAATTATGGCTTTGCCCTTGTTATTCAACAACGGATCATTTCTATGGGAACCCTCTAATTCTCGCCTAATAACTAGCAACGCTTCAAGATCTTCTCCAGCTTCCTTAATGACAGCGAACCCTTTTGCGGCCTTTTCTGCAAAATCTTTTTGACAACCTTTCAATTCATAATTCATTTGTTCACCCCAAAGCTTCATATTTCAAGCAAAATCCATAGTCAAAATTCCTAATGACGATGACATAATTAAACACAAAAACCAAACCCGAGATGGCCACGTCGCTTCGCTCCTCGCCCTGACAAAGTGCTGGATTCCCGACACCTCGAGAATGACAAAGGGGAGACAGGAATGACAAAAAGGGAACACCGGAGTTTTACCTCCCTAAAACCCCTCCATAAAATTACAAAATTCATCGAAGGTTACCGCCTTTGATCGAATCTTTTTTAAATTTAAAGAATCTACAAAATGTTTAGAGGCATCACCTTTTCTATAATCCTTGTCAGCCTGTTTATATAATCGCGACAGATCACGATTATTTAATTTTTCCACCGGGATATATTTTTCAGGTTTTCTTTTTGCCTTAGATATTCTTAAGAATTCATATATTCCATCAATATCATGAAAAAACCACGATTCAATATCCTGCACGGCTTCAAAAAGTAAAATCTCATCTTTGTTGATATTATCGTAGCAGCTCAACTCCTCTTTTATATACTGCATATCTATTGGAGCTAAACCAAATCTAGATTCCTTGTCTATGCAGATGACTATTGAAAAGAGAGTATCTTTGTGATCTCTAGCAAATGCCTCAGTTCTATTCAGGATTTTTTTATTGATGTTCCAATTGCCTTTAAGATTTATTATTTTGGATGCCTTACTGTTAAAAAACACTTCCTTTGATCTTCTGTAGAAGAGAATCTCTGTATCTCCTTCAACCATTATCAAAGCATGTTTTTTTTCAAAGCTGCATCTGTTCATAATGAAGTATCAATCTCAGTGTTGAAGTTGTCTGCAAATAGATCTCCAAAATCAATGTATTTCCCTCTTAAGCGTTTTTTAATATTGTTTATTTTAGAAGCAGGTTTGAAGCTGACCATTCCCCCCGCCACCTTCTCAGCTACAGTCACACAGCTAAAGTCAACAAGGTTGAGCAGAAAAGGTGAGTGTGTGGCTATCAAAACTTGTTTTCTCTCAACATCTTTTTTCATAGTATCCAACAACGAAGCCAGCGCATTCGGATGAAGACCAATTTCAGGTTCATCGATGACAACCTGTCCAAAATTGGAAATAAAGAGTTCATAAAGCATCAAAAAGAGCAAACGTGAACCATCTGATAAATCATATATAAATCGAGGCTCGTCTATTCCTCGTTCTTTTATTAGACAGTAATAGTAAATTTCGTTTTCTTTTTCCGGATAAGTTAGTTTTCCAAAGTTAATATCATCTAAATTTAGTATCCTTATAAAAGAAGCCTTAAACTTTAAAAGGTTTGCGTCTTTTTTTTCCTGAAGCTCATACAGTGGCTGCAATTTTTCCCGGATGGCTGCTTTATAACTGAAATTTAGATCGTGCGCTTTGAAAAGTGGGGTTCTTGCTAATTTTCTTATAAATAATAATGGGAGATATTCATTCTTAATTGTTTCTTCATCTGTAATTATAAGCCTAATTAATTCGAAAGAGATTGAGTTTAAAGGAATTTTGAAGCTCTTTAATTTCGAATCCCCAACCTTATCTCTAATCTTAAGTCTTTCCTCTTCCTTTTTAAAAATCGTAACACTAGGACCGGGAACATCTGGTTGTTTAAAGAATAGCTCCTCATGGTTAATTGCGAGTTTATCTTTATTATCCTTCTGCAAGCTTAACTCTAGATGATAGGTCACATTTATTGGTTGGCCATTCTTTTCAGTTGAAAAAAAGATTTTTATAACAAGGGGCTTGGTAGGAATATGTTCTCGATTTGTCGAGAATATCAGCTGTGCAATTTCCTTTTCACCCTCCTCACCCCGATGAAACAATTTGTTCAAAATAGAAAAAATTTCAAAAAAATTGCTTTTCCCGGAGTTATTCGAGCCAACTAATACAGAGATGTCGCCGACATCAAAATGGCAATCTTTGAGGTTTTTATAGTTTGATATATAGAGCCCCGTGAGCCTTGTCTTCACTTTATCTATCATAATTAACCCCTTTAAATTGACTCTATTAGAGCTATATTGTCATAAAAAAGCCAAAACAGGCCTAATATATCCACTAAAAGGTCTATATTGTCAATAATATTATAATCAAACCCGGTGACAGAGAAGCTTTCACTGTTCGAATCCCGTGTCTTCAAAGTAGACATTTCCTACCTTCACCACAGGGTTTCTCATCTTCATTGAATCGGTTCTGACCTTTGGACACAATTGGTTTTACACTGTTTAAGGGATAAAAGAATACATTTAAAAGCTTTTTTGTTTACTCACGATGTCATCCCGTACTTGATACGGGATCCAGAACAGCCTCGCAAATAGCGCTAATCCTGGATGCCGGATCGGGCATGTCCCAGACTTGATCTGGGATCCGGCATGACAAAAAAAATGAAAAGATCTTTATGTAGTCTCTTGAAAGCCTTGATTTTCCATTATCACAGACTTGTGTCCAAAGGTCAGATCGGTTCTCTTGAAATTTTGCCAAAAGTAGAGTATATATCCGCGCTTGCCAATTCTGCTGCACTTTTCTATAGAAAGAATTAGGCAAAAGACCTGATGAATGAAAGGATGATAGTTATGAAACCTGAACAGATACCAGAAGGAATGAAACATATATTTGATACCGTAATAACACTAGTCGATCAATGCTGTGCCAATGCTCTCAATGATGAGTATAGAAAGGTGTGTCACAAGGCGGTAGCAAAGCTTTGCAGAAAACGCCCATCTCCATTATCACGTGGTAATATTAATGCATGGGTATGTGGTATTATTTATGCCATTGGGCAGGTCAATTTTCTCTTTGACAGGAACAATGAACCTTATTTATCAGCTAGCGATTTATGCAGCATGTTTGGTATAAGCAAGAGTACCGGTTCTGCAAGGGCAAGAGAGGTCTCTAAAATGCTCAAATCTTATCCTTTAGATCCCAAGTGGAGTCTTCCTTCTGTACTGAAGAGAAACCCCCTAACTTGGATGATTGAAGTTAACGGATTTATTGTGGATGCTCGTACGCTTCCGCATCCAATGCAGCAAATTGCCTATGAAAAAGGATTAATCCCATATATTCCAGTTAAAGAGGGGGAGCATGAACACTAACAATCTCACCGAAATGGCTTAGGTTTTGAGGTTGATACTGACGATAAGTTAAAAGTAGCAATTTTTCATAAAAGATGATCCCCAGACCACCTTTGACAAAAAAAACCTCAAGAAGATGCTGAACATGCTATTCTTCAAAGACTTCGCCGCGATAAATGCAAAGTGCGATAATGGAAATTCCGTATCAGTTGAACTGGATGCGTGACCTTAGTTTTCTATCTTCAACCATCTGTCAAAATCCTTGTCCTATTTGATTTGTCTGGCCCTTATAAAACAACAAAAAGTCATAATATATACTTGATATAGTATAGTATATATAGTATAGTATATGTCATGAAATCCCTTCCCACATCTAAGAAGGCTATTCTGGAGCTTATAGAAACCGGTATAAAACTTCCTATGGCTACCCAGAATTATCCTTCAAGAGGTCAGTCAGCTGTTCAGGAGCTTTATCAAACCAAACTGGGAAAACTTTTTTTGAAACGGGTATCAAAAAGAAACCATACAGAATGCCAAGTAAAAATTGAGAATGGAACGATAGCGGAACGAGAGTTCTGGGCGTCATCTTTGGCTAAGGATATCGGACTTGATGTTCCTTCGATTTTTTTAATCGATGAGTTTACAACTGTTCAACCCTGGCTTGATTACCCCGATGGCCACATCTATTCCTCACATGAGGGAAGGATGGAATTCAACATTGAGAACATCTTCGATTGCGGCATTTTTGATTGGCTCACAGGACAGGTTGACAGGCACGATGCTAATTATCTTTATAACCTCACTGAACAAAAAATCATACTGGTTGACTCCGGACATAGCTTCTTAAAATATGACGGTTCACTTCCGGACTACTTAAAACTCTTTGAAATGACAGGAAAGCTCGAACTAAAACAACTCCTACAAAGCAAAATCAAGGACAGGATCATAAAGTTGAGTGATGATCATATTCATAAACTTGTTCCGCTGAAAGACATCGAAGAGAAAGAGGCTTTTTTTAGACGTAAAAATAAATTGAATGATATTGCTTCGCTCGAAGATCTGATAAGTTTGTATAGGAGATAATTATGGCCAAAATCACTAATGATGAACTTAAAGAATTAATTAACGCGCTTCAGCTGAGCATCAGCTCTAAAATTGTTGACGGTGTTTTGGGTAAAGATAGCGAAACTGTTGTGATAAAGTTCGAAAAAAGGCCTGCGAATGATAAGGGGTGGATGATTTTTGAAAAAATCATTGGAGGAGGCCTCGATAAAAACGGGTTTTCCTGTTCAATCGATCTTCATAATTATGAAGATGCACAGATGAGTACGATCACAAGTTTCCTGATGCTCTCTCGTTTGAAAAAAGATAATATGAAAAAATTAGCTGAGCTGGATGCAAAATTTGAAGGGATTGCGAAAAAAATTGGAATTGATGTTTCCGACTATTCTCCAGCATCCACGGTTCAGGATATCTCCAAAAGAATTTTCAATGTTTTGGGTGAAAAAAAAATGACAATTCGGGAACTCTCTCTCAAGACAGGGTTAACCCCTGTTGCCCTAAGCAGATTCAAGGCCGGCAATGACATACGCCTTTCAAGCTTATTAAAAATAATCAAAGCGTTAGGCATGAGACTGGGAATAAAATAGCCTTTCACTACATGCTACATGCTCGGCACTGCCTTTAAGGGTATGTCGCCACAACAGTTGGATTGGTATCGATCTTGACGATCGTGAAGTTGTTGTCGTAGAGATTACCGACATAGAGAAACTCAGAAGTCCCTGCTGGTGCGTAAAATGCCATGCTGTAGGGATATTCGCCTGTGTCCAGAGCTTCTACCTGTTTTTGCATTGTAGTAGTATTTACAACCGAGAGCTTATTGTTCTCCCTGCATGTCACAAATGCGAGATTCTGGCCTAAACCTGTTGTTATCGCGATGTTCTGTGGATCCTCTTCGACCTCCACCGTCGTAACGACGGAAGCATGTGGTGTGTCACTGTCCAGGCTCATATCCACATACAGAGGAGAGGCGTTGTCGGTCAGCGCAGGAAACTTAGTCGGATCGACAACAAGTATATGAGGTATATATTCATCTACTACCACACCCTGATTGAGAATGTAGATATTTGTACCATCCGTCGTTATATCCCTCGGTTCATCAACACCATCCAGAAAATAATCTACCGGCTGTTTTCCCGCAACTCCAACTTCATCGAGATTTACGATGAAGACACCACCTCTTAATCTTGAGATGTACGCCTGATTGTTGAATATCTGTATAAAATTGATCTCGGCCTGAGCGACAGTAGAGCCGTTATCCAGCGTCACCCTCATATCGAGATTCACAGGGGATAGTACCTGAGCGGTTGTGGTAAGATCGAGATATTGGAGAAAATTTTCAGAAGTTATCCACGTGCGATTTGCAGGATAACAACAAGCAACGCCATAAGGATCCAACTGTATCGGCGTTCCATCGGCAACACCTAGATAATCAGCAGAGGCCTCATTGAAATCTATTGTGAAGAGTGCGTCCTGCGAGACGTCGGCATTCACGCTGTAGCGATTTGCAAGATAGGCCAAATTATTTACCACATCGATATACATCTGACTGCTCAAACTTGTAATCTGACTAGTCTTCAAAGCGGCTGCCGCAGGATATGGAACACCATTTGCATTCAAGGAGAGCACATATGTCTGCAGCGATCCCTGCTCCGGCCGATAAAAGGCCTGATCGTTAGAGTTCACGACATAGAGGCGATCCCCTGCAGCGTTGATAGAGATATAGCTTGGCGACGCGATATTCGTCCCGATATCGGTAAAGATGCTCGAGCTCTTGCAGCCGACCAGCAACACCAACAATAGAAAGAGAAAAGTTTTTTTCATTTATGCCTCTTTCAAATTTGTAGGGGTCGACCCCTACAATAATTCGATTTACTTTTTTGTGTATACAGCCTGCGCAGCCGCAAGTCTTGCAATCGGAACACGATAAGGCGAACAGCTGACGAAGTTCAGGCCGATCTTATAGCAGAATTCAACAGACTTCGGTTCCCCGCCATGTTCACCGCATATGCCGACCACCAAATTCGGATTGCTCTTGCGCCCTCTTTCAACACCGATCTCCATGAGAGTGCCCACACCCGCTGTATCGATTGTGACGAAGGGATCGGAATCGAGTATGTGCTTCTGCACATATTCCTTCAAAAATTTTCCCGCATCGTCGCGTGAAAAACCAAAAGTAGTCTGAGTAAGATCGTTCGTGCCAAACGAGAAGAAGTCGGCGTACTTTGCGATCTCCTCGGCAGCGAGAGCGGCTCTGGGCAACTCGATCATCGTACCGATCTCGTACGGCACTTTGCACTTATATTGAGCCTCGACCTCCTTACAAACCTTATCACAAACAATGCGAAGCATCTTGAGTTCGTTTGGATGACCGACGAGCGGGATCTCGATCTCAGGAATCACTTTGATTCCCTCACCTATCAACTCACAAGCCGCTTCCATGATGGCCCGCGTCTGCATGGCGTAAATCTCCGGGAACGTGACGCCCAAGCGGCAACCGCGATGTCCCAACATAGGATTGAACTCGGAGAGGCTCTCTTTTTTTAATTTAAGTTTCTCAACAGGAACTCCCATCGTCTTTGCAAGATCCTCCATGTCCTTATCCGTGTGCGGCAGGAATTCGTGCAGGGGAGGATCCAAAAGACGGACGGTGACAGGATATCCATCCATAGCGCGGAAAATACCCTTGAAGTCACCCTTTTGCATCGGCATGATTTTCTTGAGCGCCTTTTCGCGACCTTCGAGATCATCAGCCAGAATCATCTCACGGACCGCGGAGATACGATCTCCCTCAAAGAACATGTGCTCGGTTCGACAAAGGCCGATTCCGGCGGCGCCAAACCTTCTAGCCACCTCGGCATCGTGCGGCGTATCGGCGTTTGCCCTCACACCCAGGGTCCTCACCTCATCAACCCAGACCATGAATGTCCCAAACTCGCCAGTGAACTCTGGTATGATGGTCGAGAGTTTTCCCTCTATGACCTCACCTGTAGAACCATCCAAAGTTAAATAATCGCCTTCCTTATAAGTTGTGCCTCCAACTTTTAATTCCTTCTTCGCCTCACTGATCTGCAGCTCTCCGCAGCCGGCCACACAACATTTTCCCATTCCTCTGGCAACGACAGCGGCGTGCGATGTCATGCCGCCTCTGGCGGTCAGGATGCCCTGCGCGGCATGCATCCCTTTGATATCGTCAGGGGATGTTTCGACGCGCACGAGAATCACCTTTTCGCCACGCTCCTCATTCCATTCCGCAGCATCGTGAGCTGTAAAGACGATTCGTCCGACAGCCGCTCCGGGTGAAGCTGGGAGCCCTTTAGCTACTACTTTTCTCTCGGCTTTAGGATCGATCATCGGATGAAGAAGCTGGTCCAGCTGATAGGGATCTACTCTCAAAATAGCTGTTTTCTTGTCGATCAGTCCTTCACCGACCATATCTACAGCGATCCTCACTCCAGCTTTAGCGGTGCGCTTTCCATTTCTGGTCTGCAACATCCAGAGCTTATTATTCTGAATCGTAAATTCTATATCCTGCATATCCTTGTAATGTTTTTCGAGCTTTTTGTAGATATCGACCAGCTCCTGATATTGTTTCGGAAAGGTCTCTTCCAGGGAAGGCAACTTGGAATCCTTTTTGGCTGCGATGTTTATCGGCTGCGGCGTGCGGATACCGGCAACGACATCCTCGCCCTGCGCGTTGACTAAAAATTCTCCGTAGAATAACTTTTCGCCTGTGGAGGGGTCCCTGGTGAAAGCAACTCCTGTGGCACAATCGTCTCCCATATTTCCAAAGACCATCGCCTGGACGTTGACCGCTGTTCCCCAGTTGTGCGGAATGTTGTTCAGTTCCCTGTATGTGATCGCCCGCTCAGTCTGCCATGATTTAAATACAGCTCCAACACCCTTCCATAGCTGATCTTGCGGATCTGTCGGAAAGTCCTCTCCCGTCTCCTTTTTCACAAGCGCTTTATACGATGCAACCAGTGTTTTTAAATCATCAGCTGCCATATCTGTATCGAGTTGTATTCCCTTCTTCTCCTTTACCTCGTCGATAATCTGTTCGAATTTATCAGAATCGACTCCCAGGACGACATCGCTAAACATCTGGATGAAGCGGCGATAGCTGTCGTACACAAATCTCTCTTTTCCGGTGCTCTTTATCATCCCCGCAACTGTTTCCTCATTGAGACCTAAGTTTAAAACCGTGTCCATCATCCCGGGCATAGAAACACGCGCGCCGGAGCGAACGGAAAGAAGGATCGGATTGTTTGGATCTCCAAACTTTCCACCCATGATCTTCTCAGTGTGGTGAACAGCCTTTTCAACCTGATGAGTAAGATCTTCAGGGTACGAGTGATCGTTATCGTAATAATAGGTGCAGACCTCTGTGGAAATTGTAAAGCCAGCCGGAACAGGAATGCCGATATTGCTCATCTCGGCTAAATTCGCTCCCTTGCCCCCCAAAATTTCTTTCATCTTCGCTTCGCCCTCAGCCTTGCCACCGCCGAATGTGTAAACGTATTTCTTGCTCACTTTGAACCTCCTTGTTTGTCAGTGTTTAAGTGTAGAAGTGTTTGAGTGTAGAAGTTATGAAAAGGAAAATAACATCATAATTAAAAAACTTAAACACTCCTACACTTAAACACTCAAACACTATTATTTAAATTTGTTCCTCAAATACTCTTTCAGCCCCTCAATCGCAACTCTCTCCTGTTTCATCGAATCCCTATCACGAACCGTCACCGCATTGTCGGTCTCAGAGTCAAAATCGTATGTGATGCAATATGGCGTTCCGATTTCATCGTGGCGCCTATAGCGTTTTCCGATCGATCCTATGGAATCGAATTCAGATGAAACCTCTCCCCTCAAAGCGGCGTGTATTTTAAATGCCGGCTCAGAGAGTTTTGCAGAGAGCGGAAAGACCGCGACCTGATACGGCGCTATATTCGGGTTGAACCTCATCACCACACGCTTCTCACCGTTCACCTCTTCCTCGTCATACGCGTCGACGAGGAGCGCGAGACAGGTCCTGTCAACTCCGACCGAGCTCTCGATGACGCTGGGAATATATTTTTCCTTCCGCTGATCGTCGAAGAAGCTCAAATCCTTTTTCGAGCTGTTGATGTGCTGCGTGAGATCGTAATTGCCACGATCCGCGATCCCCTCCATCTCCGACCAGCCGAATGGCATCTTAAATTCCACATCTGTGCATTTGCTGGCGTAATGAGCGAGTTCACTTTTGTCGTGGGGACGAAGGCGCAAGCCATCCTCTTTGACGCCGATATCTTTGAACCACTGAAATCTTTCATTCACCCAGAAATCAAACCATTTATCAGATTCGCTTACGTGACAGAAGAACTCCATCTCCATCTGCTCAAATTCGCGAGAGCGAAAGATAAAATTTCTCGGCGTGATCTCGTTTCTGAATGCCTTCCCAATCTGGGCGATGCCGAAGGGAATCTTTCTTCTCGACGTGACCTGCACATTTTTAAACTGTGTGAATATCGACTGGCAGGTCTCCGGCCTCAAATAAGCAACCGATGCGCTATCTGCCGTTGCACCGACATGAGTCTGAAACATCAGATTGAAATCGCGGGCAGCGGTCAATTCTCCACCGCACTCAGGGCATGTACCGACCTTTTCGATATCCTCTTCGCGAAAGCGCCTCTTGCATTTTTTACAGTCGACCATCGGATCGCTGAAGCTCGATACGTGGCCGGAAGCGATCCAGGTCTGGGGATGAGCTATAATGGAAGAGTCGAGACCGACTACATCGTCGCGCTGATAGACCATGCGCTGCCACCAGCTCTCCTTCACGCGTCGTTTGAGCTCACAGCCGACAGGACCGAAATCCCAGAAGCCATTAATTCCTCCATAGATTTCGCTACTTTGGAAGATAAAACCGCGTCTCTTGCAGAGTGACACCAAAGTTTCCATATCGCTTAACCCCAAAATTGCCTCCATCATCTATAATATTGATTGGGATGCCGATTAGCATGCAATCACACCATCCGTCAAGAAAAGATGCCTGATTTTACTATGCGGAATTTATCAATATTTTTAGAAATTCCGCATGCTGTTTCTTAAAATTCAATGTGCGGATTTTTGGAAAACGAGATAAACAATTGAATTCCAAGCCTATTGGAGAGGACATCAAAAACTCACTTCCCACGTTTTTTTAGACCCGCCAGGCGTTTGTCGATGAAGGCTTTGTTTTGGAAGAAGGGTTTTGCTTTTTTGAGCCAGTTTATCGCTTCGTCATTGTAGCCTTCGATCTCATAGCAGGTCGCGATCTTTATCATCGTCTCGCCTGTCATTTCGCTATCGACGAATTTTCGAATGATGGCCTGATACTGTTCTCTCGCCTCTTCATATCTCTTTCCCATAAAAAATGATTCCGCATAAACGAAGAGAGCCCTTGCAGCGACATCCGGTTTTAATTTCATCTGATTATTGAGTATCGGTCCCAGCTCGATCCTGGCCTGTTCGAAATTTTCTGATGCGATATAAGACTCGGCTAGTTTTACCCTGAAAATAGGCTCATCGGGATTGTTCCTGATCAACTCTTCATATTGATATATCGCGCCCTCCCAATCCTCTTCGTCTTTGGCGATATGCGCCAGATTGATCCTCGCCCGTTTTGAGAGCTTTGTGTCTCCATATTTTTCGATTACGCTTTCATAGCTTTTTTTGGCATCATCGACATTCGTCAGACTATTTTCCTGAAACTCGCCCAACAGAAAATAGACCGCGGCGACTTTCGCATCATCAGAGTATTTTTTGATCATCTTTTTGTATAGGGATTCGGCCTTTTGATATTCGCCGGTAGCAACATATTGTTTTGTTTGATTCAGATCAGATTCAAAATCATTATTTGAATTACATCCACCTATGAGAAGCAACAACGAAAGAAGAACGTACAACCTCATCCCTCCTCCCCATCCCTCTCTGCCAGTCTCGCAACCGAGACCACCTTCTGTCCCTCATCCAGCGAGATGAGACGCACTCCCTGAGTGGATCTCCCTTGAACAGAAATCTGATTCACAGGGCTTCTGATGACAACACCTTGATCCGTCACCAGCATTATCTCGTCGGTATCCATGACCTGAAGCACACCTACGACCGGACCGTTTTTGTCAGAGACCTTTATCGTCTTGATGCCGCTTCCTCCGCGCGATTGCACGCGGTAATCGTTTGCTTCGGATCGTTTGCCATAGCCCTTTTCCGTCACAGTCAGAAGCGCGGCTTCACTATTTATCGTCTCCATGGCCACAACTAAATCGTCCTTCTTGAGATTGATTCCCCTTACTCCCCTTGCCGCCCTTCCCATCGGTCTGATATTGTTCTGCGGGAAGCGAATCGATTGACCATCCCTTGTGGCGATGAAAATCTGATGCTGGTCATCTGTAATATGAGCTGAGATGACCTCATCCCCTTCGTCAATCGTAGCGGCAATAATTCCACCAACCCTTGGATTTGAAAAAGACATGAGCTCTGTCTTCTTGATCACACCCTTTTTGGTAGCCATGACTACGAATTGATTTTCTACAAATTCTGCCACTGGCAGGATCGCAGCAACCTTTTCGTCAGAACTTATCCTGATCAGATTCGTGATCGACTGCCCTCTGGCGGTCCTTCCGAACTCTGGGATCTCGTGAACTTTCAGCCAGAAGACCCTGCCGGAGGTGATGAAGATCAAAAGATATGTGTGGGTCGAAGCGACAAAGAGCTTTTCTACAAAATCATCTTCCCGCACCGACATCCCGCTCTTCCCTCGTCCACCGCGCCTCTGCGCCCGATAGATGCTGATCGGGTTTCGCTTCACGTATCCACCGTGCGAAACGGTGACGACCATCTCCTCCTCCTGAATCAGATCCTCTACGGAGAGGTCCTCGCTCTTTCCCTGTATGATAGTTCTACGCTCGTCGCCATAGCGCGCTCTGACATCCTGTAGTTCGTCCTTGATTATTTTTAACACCTTCTTCTCATCGGCGAGTATCGCCTTGAGCAGCTCGATCTCCTTCATCAGTTCCAGGTATTCGTCGATTAGCTTTTGCCTCTCGAGTCCGGTGAGACGCTGCAACCTCATCTCGAGGATCGCCTTGGCCTGAATCTCAGAGAGCTTGAAGCGCTTTATTAACGCGATCCTGGCCGATTCCGGCTCTTTCGACTTCTTTATCATCGCGATGACTTCATCGATATTTTCAACTGCAATCTTGAGACCTTCCAAAATATGCGCTCTAGCTAGAGCTTGTCTT
Organism: Pseudomonadota bacterium; assembly: GCA_043818055.1. GTDB lineage: Bacteria > UBA10199 > UBA10199 > 2-02-FULL-44-16 > JBDRGF01 > JBDRGF01. The sequence goes on from JBDRGF010000033.1 coordinate 27,389, forward strand.
AAATCATAGGCGGTTCTGCGCGTGACGATCTCTTTTCGGTAATCGATGAAAATCTGAAGGATTTCCTTGATGGTGAGAAGTCTCGGCTGACCGCCCACGATGCCAAGCATTATTATGCCGAACGAGGTCTGCATCGATGTATGTTTGTAGAGCTGGTTCATGATCACGCCAGCGACGGAACCACGCTTCAATTCGATAACGACGCGCATGCCGTCGCGGTCGGATTCATCTCTCAGATCTGAAATTCCCTGTAGTTTTCCCTTGTTCACAAGCTGTGCGATCTGTTCGAGGAGCTTCGATTTGTTGACCTGGTATGGGATCTCGGTGACGACTATCTGTTCGCGATCCCCTCTTGCGATGCTTTCTACATAAGCCTTGGCGCGAAGATAGATTATACCTTTGCCGGTCTCATAAGCCTTGACTATTCCATCCCTGCCGTCGATGAATCCCCCGGTTGGAAAGTCAGGTCCGGGAACCTTCTTCATAATATCTCTGATGGTTAAATCGGGGTTATCCGCCAGATCCATGAGAATATCGATCACCTCTTTTAAATTGTGCGGAGGAATCTTCGTCGCCATACCTACTGCGATGCCGTCCGAACCATTTATCAAAATGTTCGGAATGCGCGTGGGGAGGACGACGGGCTCGACTGTCGAATTATCGAAGTTAGGTACAAAATCCACAGTCTCCTTGTCGATCTCATCCAGCATCTCCTCGGCAAGCCTCTGCAGCTTCGCCTCTGTATATCGATATGCCGCAGCCGGGTCGCCATCGATCGAACCGAAGTTTCCCTGCCCGTTGACGAGCGGATAGCGCAAGTTCCAGTTCTGAGCTAATCTCACGAGGGAGTCGTAAACGGCGGAATCGCCGTGCGGATGATATTTTTTTAGAACTTCACCGACAACACCGGCGCACTTTGAAAAGCTCTTGCTCGAAAGAAGACCTTCGCGATACATCGCGTAGAGGATTCTTCGATGAACCGGTTTCAGGCCGTCCCGCATATCGGGTAGCGCCCGCCCTATGATAACGCTCATGGCGTAATCGAGATACGAATGACGAATTTCGTCTTCGATATTAACTTTGATCACTTCTTTGGATATATTTTCCATTTTAAAAGCTCCAAATTTCGAGGGGGTTCAACCTTAGTCAAAAACCACCTTCGTATTAAAAAAAGATAGGTAAAACGAATTGAGGATAGCTTTAATATCGAATTAATCAGGCTTTGCCAATAAAAAAATGTTCTTTCCCAATCACCTGAATTTTGGCACTTGATGCAACAAAACATAGGCACATCCCGTATCAACAAGATTTTAAAAAGGGAGTGCGTAAGATCGCGCAACCATACAACTTCCAATAGGGTGTAGCGGCTATTGCCGCACAAAATTGATTTTGCGCTTACATTTTATTTGACAACCTCCCACCCATGAAGTAAATTGCCAATTACGAAATTGAGCAAATGCTGCTACATCTTGGCTTTTACGTCGCTCAAGTTTGAATCCAAAAAAGGAAGGGGGTGAAATCAAATGACAAAAGAAGAACTTATTGCTTATATTTCCAAGGATTGTGATATTCCAAAGACATTGGCAAAGGAAGTGTTGGACTCAGTTTCAGGCAATGTAGCAAAATGTTTGCGCCGCAAGGACAAGATCACATTGACAGGTTTCGGAACATTCTATGTATCAAAGAGAAAAGCTCGTACAGGCCGCAACCCACAGACAGGCGCTACTTTGCAGATTAAGGCAAGAAACGTACCTCGTTTTAAAGCAGGAAAGCATCTAAAGAATTGGGTAAGTTAATACGGGGAAAAAATTTGCAAAAAAAGGCGCTCCCTCGAGCGCTTTTTTTGCGCCCGGAACTCTGTGGAAAGTTACTAGAAATAAACATCAAGCAAGTTACAATAAGAAATCGCTCGTGAGAGCCTTTTCTTAAAGCTTATCGCTTACAGCTTAAAGCTAGCCAAGGTTCATATACTCCCTTGCCCTGAATTTCACTCCGAGATCCTTCTCGGCAATCCTCTGGCAGGCATCGATATCGATCTCGGGCATTGCGACGGCTGTCGCTACTACTTCAGGGATCGACTCTTTCGCTTTCAGGATAAAATCCTTCACTGCTTCATACGCCTTATCTTTATATTTCGAAGGACATATCTTCGCGTAGCTGACGGCATCCGGGGCGTTCAAAGATACGGAGACTGAATCGATTAGCCCTTTCAATTCCTTCGTCACATCACGGCCGTAAACCAGATTCGCCAGGCCATCGGTGTTGAGACGGATCTTTTTTGCATGAACATCTTTCATCCTCTTGGCGATGATCTTTATCAACTCAAGCCTCAGTGTCGGCTCGCCGTAACCGCAGAAAACCACCTCGTCATATTTTTCCGGGTTGCCCATCGCCTGAAAGACCTCTTCCACATTCGGCTCATTCTCCAGCTTGAGATAATGCCCCTTCACTTCGTAGTCGATATGTTTTGGACAGAAGACGCAGGCGAGGTTGCACCTGTTTGTGACATTGAGATAGAGCGAATTGCGAATCTGATACGCTATCGAATATTCAACATCGGCCCCCGGCAGATTGAATAGTCGTTTTGTGTTCAATGTCGTCACTCGCGCTACATCGTCGAGGTGAAGATTTTTGAGCTGCGCTATCATCGCAGCAACCTCCACAACATATGAAGGCTCATTTCGTTTGCCGCGGTGAGGATGGGGGGCAAGATATGGAGAATCAGTCTCGATGAAAAGGCGCTCCAGTGGTGCATTTGCGGCAACCTCCCTCATATCATGCGCGTTTTTATATGTGACAATCCCAGGAATGGAAAGATTGGCGCCCTCTTCTATCAACACTCTTGCAAAATCGATATCGCCGGAGAAACAGTGAAACAGGATCCCCTCCTTGGGAAAACCGTGTTTGTCGAGAATTTTCAGCATCTCGTCATGCGCTTCGCGATCGTGAATGATAACAGGTTTTTTTAATTCGTGAGCAAGATCGAGCTGCCTTCGAAATGCGTAAATCTGCTCTGCGCGGGAAGAGTGTTTGTAATGAAAATCGAGCCCAATTTCGCCGATCGCCACAACCTTTGGGTGCGAGGCGAGCTCCTCGAGCGTCTTAAAAGTATTATCGGTGAAAAGCTTCGCGTCATGGGGGTGGATACCGACAGTGGCGTAAACCCTCTTCTCTTCATCCGCCAAATGAATAGCTTCTGCGTTCCCCTCAAGGCCATCTCCAGCTCCGACGGTGATAATATATTCAAGACCCGCTTCCCAAGCACGATTCAAAACCGCTTCGAGATCATCCCCAAAATCAGGGAATGTCAGATGCGCATGTGAGTCGATGAATTTAGGCATGGGGTCGTTATAGATGTCATAAGCTAAAAGGTCAATTAGAAGAAGTGATAAGATGTTGGTCAAAAGTCAGTTACACACCCAAATATTTCCTTTCTGAACAGGACTCATTTTGGATGGAGCTACGCAATTAGCTTCGCCCCTTATTTCTATCTTTTTAAATTTATCGGGACACCTACATATCGCCCTGCAACTTCTATTTCTATCCTCAAAACTACAAGGTTTATTTGTAATTGGGTCCTGCCAATAAGGAATTGGAGGATTAGTAGACCACACAGGCATACCACACATTATGCACTCAGTCATTTTTCCTTGCTTCACCGAATCGTACCACGCATTGTAATCATTATCTCCACATGGCTCGCATTTTTTCATCGTTATATTCCACCTCTCAATCCCGTTACACCTTGGAACCTCCTCACATGTTTTATTCTGTTTATCATATTTAGCTTCAAATCCTTGCGCAGACTCTCTTCCCCATTTCTTATTCTTCTCTTCACAGCCACAATCTCCAAGCTGAGTTCTCTTCAGACCCTCTGAACAAGGCTTTGCAGGCCCAACCTCAGCTGATCCTAGCAACTTGACATTTGTCATCTTCGTTGCAACGCATTTCAACTTTATCTTATCGCAAACCAGGCCATATTTTTCACAATTATCAACAGTGGCACTGCATTTTATATACCCATTATCAGGGGTGTTTGGAAAAGGACCATCTTTATTCCCATTTACGATAATCATATGGACTTTCTTTATATCAGCAGCAGTGGAGTCTTTCGTCTTTATTGCAAGTTTGTATTCTAACCTGGGAAGTTTTTTAATAACCGGCTTATTATCAGCGTCGAGAATTACTTTTTTTGCATTCAAATCGACCAGAATGAGTTCAGAAAGTGAGATTTTTCTATCCTTATCCATCTCATAAGGCAACTCGTCTAAACCTGAAGCAGCAGTAAAAGAAGAACCATCCGCGTACTCGACTACTGCTATAACAAATATCCGAGAAAAATATTTCTGAACATCACTCTTCTTAAAGGGATAGAAATAAAATTTTGTACGAACCTTAAAAATTCTTTTAGCTTTATTGGATCATCATCAACACCCCCCGCGACGTGCTCAATGTAGATACTAACCTTACCGTCCAATATATCTTTAAGATACTTACCGCGAAGATCAGTTGTTCTCATATATGGCGAATTGCAATAGCCACCTGTAGTCGGCTGCACCTTCATTGGTGCAGAAATAAAATGAGCAGTTCCTTCGAGACTCAACAATCCCGACTTAAAATCTGAATGTGAATATCCCCACGACAGATTCTCCTTATCACAAAGCTCCTCCTCCATGTATACCGCCAAACTTTCACTCATCACACTATAAAGGCCTAACAATTACAAGCCACTTAGCTTTTTTAAAGACATTCCAATCTTGAAAAGCATGCATCAATTCATGTGCTATTGTAGAACAAATATTATTTTTAGAAATAGCTTCAGATGTTGTAATTTGATTGAAGCTATTAAGCATATGCGTAACATCAAACTCAACAATCCCTCTTAAAATCGTATTCTCTGCTGAAAATTTAGAAACAACATGCGCAGCTGCATCTTTCAAGCTTCTAAAATTGACTTCTACAACATCTACCAAACCAAATCCCTTTGGATAATCTTTTATGTTCAACGCATCATTTTGCGTAAAGGACAATCCGCTCCAATTCAACCGGAGTTTTTGGGGAACCTATCCGATTTCTAAACCCGCCCCAGAGACCATTAGACACTCTCATAATGTTGCGCTAGTTAAAAATAAATCTTTTTGAAAAATAACAGGTTGATATCATTAGAGATTTACTGACTTGCCTTTAGAGAATATTCGGCGTCGAATTTATTATTTAGACCCTGGAATAGATCTGTGAATACGGGTTCCTCGTTTAACCTACAGAATTTTAAGGCCTTTTTGAGAAAATGGCCGGCTTCTTCAATCCCCCATCCCTTCCTGAGCACCCCTTCGAGCAGGCTTAAATCGATATTCTTGCCGGAGACGAAACCTTCAAAATCGTTTCCTGAAGACTTGACCAGCATCTCGACCGCTTTGTGTTTGCTCCCCTTTTTTAAGTAAGCCAGCCCCATAGTCGTATATGCCTGATGAGCGAAAACCGGGTTGTTGGGTATGATATCGAGAACCTTTTTGGCCTTGCGGATGGCTTGAGAATATTCGGCGAACTGTTCTATGAGAAGCCTGGCTGAAATTATCTTCAGAGCCGGGTCGTTTGGAAGAAGCTTTTCGGCCCGGTTGTAGTGACGCCACGCCTCTTTGAATTCCCCCTTCATCTTGAAGAGCACGCCGAGCACCGAATGATATAGTGCAATTGAGACTTCATCTTCAGCCTTGGATAGATTATTCAGAAGGAGTTTCTGGGCATCGTCATAATCTTTAGCCCCCATCAGTTCAAAAGCGCGCATGCAGACTGCGTTCGGATCGATGATCTGTTCATTGATATTCTGTTCTTCGATCATAACAGCTCGAGAATATCAGTGAATTGAAAATGAAGCAAATCTTTTAAAACAAATTCCAAGCTCCAAAAAACTAATTACTAAGTTTGGTTTTTGTAATTTGGAGCTTATTTGTTATTTGGAATTTGTAATTTGGAATTTACCAGAATGGTTATCATCTCCCCATGTATCAATCCGTTGCTGCAGAGAATCTCGGTTCCATAGAGATCATATGCTGAGCCATCGAACGATGTCACCGTTCCACCCGCCTCGCGGATGATCACGACACCTGCTGCCATATCCCACGATTTTAAAAAGAGCTCCCAGAATCCATCGAGGCGACCGCACGCTACATATGCAAAATCGATCGAGGCAGCACCCGGGCGTCTCACCGCCCTTGCAGTCTTTATGAAATTGCGAAAATTATCGATGTTGTCGAGCTGATCCTCTTCCTGAACATTGTAGGCAAAGCCTGTGCCGAGCATGGCGTTCTTCAGAGGTTTGCGATCCGAAACATGAATCCGCTTGGAATTTAGAAAAGCCCCATTCCCCTTAACGGCATGAAAAAGCTCTCTTCTGATAGGATCGTATATCACGCCCATCACCAGCTCTCCTTTAAATTCAAGTGCGATGGATACTCCAAAGAATGGAAAGTTGTGGGCGTAATTTACAGTCCCATCGAGCGGGTCTATGATCCATTTATAATCAGCACCTCTCTCATGACCGCTTCCTTCCTCGGCAAGAATATCGTGATCGGGAAATTTTTTTCTGATGGAATCGACGATCAGCCTCTCACACGCCTTATCGACCTCCGTCACGAGATTGATCGCACCTTTAAATTCAATCGTATGATGTTTTTTAAGATTATCGAGCTGAATCTTTCCAGCCTTTTTCGCCAACTTCTGAGCCAGTTTCAAACAATCATTCATAATTTTTCCTTTGATAATCAGCAAGTCCTTGCAAGTGTGATGAGGTCAACCTGTTTTGCTCCACCCTTTTTTAAAACTTTTGCACATTCATTTACAGTGGCGCCGGTCGTTAAAACATCATCGATCAGCAGAATATTTCTTCCACTCAACTTATCAAGGGAATTATCATCGACGGCATACAAACCCTTCTGATTCTCCAACCTCTCCTTCACATGCAGGCCTACCTGTTGTTTTCCTTTTATCACTCTTTTTAGCAGATGTAGATCGACTTTTGTATCGATTCTTTTCCCAAGCTTCTTTGCGAGCTCAGCGGCAGGATTGTACCCGCGTGAGAATAGGCGGCGTTTGTATAGAGGCACAGGGATTATCAAATCATAATCCCTCATCGACACTCGATCTGTGAGTTCCTTCACAAAAAAGGTCACAAGATAGAGCGCCGCTTCATATTTGAATTTGTGTATTGCGTGAGCGAGATCACCATCATAAGCAAAGAGCGATTCAGCGCGATCAAACCATCGCCTCATAAGATGCGGGGCATTGTAATCGCTCTCTATTTTGACAATTGCAGCATCGCAATCATCACACAATTCAAATTCATCCTGTCTGACATCGCACAGAGGACAGTGAGGGGGAAATATAAAATTTATCAGCGAATGAATTATCATTACAAATTTCCAATTAACAATTCTCAATTAACAATTATTGATACATTGCGAATTGGTCATTGTTAATTGGAGATTGTTTATTTTAAAAGTGAATTTCCCGTCATCTCCGCCGGCTTTTCTATTCCGAGAAGTCCTAGCATCGTCGGCGCGATATCGGCAAGCCCTCCTCCATCCTTTAATTCTCTTCGATCTCCACTGGCGACATATATCAGCGGAACGGGATTGATCGAATGGGCGGTCATCGCCGAGCCTTTTTTATCGAACATCTCCTCGCTGTTTCCATGATCGGCTGTTATCAAAAGTGCGCCTCCCATTTTCAAAACTTCCGGCACTATTTTGGAAAGACATTCATCCACTGTATGTACCGCTTTTTTTGCGGCCTCTAAAAATCCTGTATGACCGACCATGTCGCCATTGGCGAAGTTGGCTACGATCACATCGTACTTGCCCGAATCGATCCTCTTCAAAAACTCCTCCGTAACCTCAAACGCGCTCATCTCAGGTTTTAAGTCGTACGTAGCGACCTCTCTGGGAGATGGTATCAGCGCCCTCTCTTCTCCCGGAAAGACTTTATCCTCTCCACCATTGAAGAAAAATGTGACGTGGGCATATTTTTCAGTCTCAGCGATTCTCAACTGCTTGAGGTTATGCGAGCTCAACACCTCGCCAAATATATTATGAAGTATTTTTTCACCGAAGGCAGTCTTCAGAGGAAGCTTGGGATCATATTTGGTCATGCAGATGAATTCCAAAAGTTTATGATACTCTCCCCTGTCGAAAAAATCGAAGTCGTCGAGCGCCAACGCTTTTGTAAGCTGTCTCGCCCTGTCCGGCCTGAAGTTAAAGAAGATTACGGCGTCGCCATCTTTTACATTTGAAACGGGCATGCCATCTTCCACCATGACTGAGGGCTCTATAAATTCATCGGTGATCTCTCGTTTGTAGGAATCCTTCACAGCATCGATGGCACTCTCAAATTTTAATCCCTCTCCAGAGACTATCGCCCTGTATGCCTTCTCGGTCCTATCCCATCTCGTGTCGCGATCCATCGCATAGTATCTTCCCATCACAGTCGCTATTCTCGCACCATCTGTAGCATCGACCATCTCCTGCACTCTTTCGATATATTTAAAACCTGAATCGGGAGGCGAGTCCCTGCCATCTGTAAAGGCGTGAACTAAAATTTTATCGATCCCATGATCGTGAGCCAATTTTAAAAGAGCCTTCAGATGACCTATATGAGCATGAACACCTATATCCGAGCAGAGCCCCATCAGATGAAGTGTTCCTCCATTCGATTTTAACTTCTTCATCAGATCGACTAAGTTTTCGTTATTGTAAAATGATCCATCCTCAATCGCTTTGTTGATGCGCGTAAAATCCTGATAGACGATTCTCCCCGCTCCGATGTTCAGGTGTCCCACCTCTGAATTTCCCATCGTCCCCTCTGGAAGACCGACGGCGAGCCCGCTCGTCTTGATGAGGGTGTGCGGATATTTTTTCCACATCTCATCCCAAAATGGAGTCTCGGCGAGCCTAATAGCATTACCCTCGCTCTTTTCGCTGTAGCCCCAACCATCGAGTATAATCAACACGACCGGCTTTAGAATAACGCTATTTTTTTTCATCTATCTCCTCCAGTAACAACTAACAATATCCAATATTCAATTAAAACATTCCTTATTGTAAATTGGGAATTTTCGCTACACGCGATTACTTTTTAAGTTTCAAACTTATGGCATGCAACAATTTATCGACATTCTTATGTGCAACTGACGATATCGCCAGAACATCCCTTCCTGCGATCGCTTTCAAATCCTTCTTTATGATATCGAATACATCTTTAGCCTCTTTTATATCCTGCTTCGTGACTACGACGATCTCCTTTTTTGTCAAAAGGGTTTTATCGTATTGGCCAAGTTCATTTCTTAATGTTTTATAATTTGCGATCGGATCGGGATAGGCGGGATCGATAGGATCGAGAAGATGAACTAGAATCTGCGTGCGTTCGATATGGCGCAAAAACTGAATCCCCATCCCGGCACCCTGACTCGCATGTTCGATGAGACCCGGAATATCCGCGACTACAAAACCTTTGCCATCGCTCAAATTCACCATGCCTAAGTTCGGCGTCTTTGTAGTAAATGGATAATCGGCGATCTTTGGATGGGCATTCGATATCACAGAGATCAGCGTGGATTTGCCTGCGTTTGGAAGTCCGATGAGCCCGACATCAGCCAGAAGTTTGAGCTCCAGCCTCAGCTTTCTCACCTCACCCATCTTTCCCGAATCAACACGCCTTGGAGTTTGATTGGTGGAGCTTGCAAAACGGGCATTCCCAAAACCTCCCTTGCCTCCCCTGGCAACAACCCATCGCATTGGGAATTGATCCAGATCAGCGAGCAACAATCCCCTGTCATTATCATAAATCATTGTTCCTACAGGCACTTTAATAATCTTATCCTCGCCCTCAGCTCCAGTCATTTTTTTTCCCATGCCGTGAACACCCCTGCCGGCAGCAAACCTCCTTTGAAATTTCACATCGAGCAACGTTGAGAGCCCCTGATCGGTCTCGAATATGACATCTCCTCCCTTGCCACCATCACCGCCGTCAGGCCCACCTTTCGGGACATACTTCTCCCTACGAAAGGAACGACAACCGTTTCCTCCATTTCCACCAACAACCTCTATTATTGCTTCATCGATAAATTTCATAAAAAAAACAGTGTTTGAGTGTAGAAGTGTTTAAGTTTTACCCTTTAGATAACGAATAAAACCTCTGCACAAATTTGCACAATCCTGCGCCTTGTTAAAAGTTAAATCAAAGTCACCCTTATCAACATATCCTAAATCCAATGCAGCATATAAATGTGACTGCACTTCGATTGAAGATCGAGTAGCGAAATCTAAAAATATGCCCTACTAGTTCCCTGGCTGCCTTCCAACAATCCAAGTCTTCGAATCGTTCTATCTTCATTAACTTAAACACTCCTACACTTCTACACTTAAACACTTACTCACACACTAAAAAGCCCTCTTATTCAAAGAGGGCTCGATAAATTAAATAAGGGTTGTGATCACGTTCACGCTTGGGCCGGAAGAACGCTTACCCATTGGCGCTTATTCCTGCCGATATGAAATTTTACAACACCATCGGCCGTGGCGAAGAGGGTGCAATCCTGTCCAATGCCTACATTTTTCCCGGGATGAAATTTGGTTCCACACTGTCTCACCAAAATGTTGCCGGCATTGACAACTTCGCCTCCAAAGCGCTTCACACCGCGACGCTGACCGTGACTATCTCTTCCGTTCTTTGCCGATCCACCTGATTTTTTATGTGCCATACAAAACCTCTTGTGAAAATATTCGCAGTTTATTCAAACCGCTTTATAGTGATGTTAGAAAATAATTTTTTTGATCTTAACTTCGGTATAATCCTGACGATGTCCCTGTGTGCGACGATAGCCTTTGCGCTTCTTGCTCTTATAAACGATTATCTTCTTACCTCTTCCGTGAGAGAGGATCTCGGCCTCGACCTTCGCGCCTTCAACCAGAGGGGTTCCGATTTTGATGTCCGCCCCGCCGTTGACCATCAAAACATTATCAAAATTGAAAACCGCGCCCGGCTCGCCGGCAAGTTTTTCAATCCTGAGATCTTCACCCTCACTGATCTTATACTGTTTACCACCTGTTGAAATTATTGCGTACACGTTCATGCTCCTTCACTCTCCCCCGAAAAGGTCATTTAAATCCAGGGATTCCTATCCTAAACCCACCCCCGCCGTCAAGGGGAAATATCAGACCTAATGAAATGTTTTGTACATTTTTTTGTCATTCCCTTGATAAGCGGGAATCCAACATAAATTCAACCTAATCTGGATCCCGCATCGGGGTGCGGGATGACATTGTAGGCTCACAAAGCTGCCTTAAAATAAGTTGTTTTGCCCTTTATTGAGTTATAACTAATTGTGTCCAAAGGTCAGTAAATATTCAAAAACAGTGATAAATAGTCGATAAATTGGTTTCAATTGCAATTAAAAAGCATTTTTATCAATAAATAACCAAATAATATACCATAAATTATGCCAAATCTTTAGGAATGAAGTTTTTTGACGAACTGGTGAATGAAGGGGATTATTTTCCAGCTATGTCGAACTGTTCGATATGAGAATCTGGAGAGGCCTCGACAACTATCCTCTTACCCAGTTTAATTTCCAGCTTTTCCAATGAGTTACGCTCTTCATCGTACAGGACGGAGGCTATATTCGGATGGCATGTTACTACGATCTGCTTTGACTTGATTTCAGTCGCTTCTCTCATCAATTCCCTGAAAATTTCATAACATACGGTGGTCGGACTCTTTAAATACCCTTTTCCTTCGCAATAATGACAGGGGTTGGTGAGCTGGCGCCTAAGATCCTCCCTCGTCCTCTTTCTGGTCATCTCCACAAGGCCGATCTCGGAAATCTTTGTAATAGTCGTGCGCGCCTTGTCATCCTTGAGCGCCTCTCTCAGCGTGTTATAAACCTTCGTCCGGTTTGCCTGCCTCGTCATGTCGATGAAGTCGAGGATTATAATTCCACCGATATCTCTGAGCCTCAACTGATATACGATCTCCTTTACCGCTTCGAGATTGGTCTTTAAGATAGTATCTTCGACATTCCTTCTCCCCACGAAACGACCGGTGTTGACATCTATCGCTGTTAGCGCCTCGGTCTGCTCGATGATGATGTATCCTCCGCTCTTGAGCCAGACCTTCTGGCCCAGAGCTCTCGTGATCTCTATCTCTATCCCTAAGGCATCGAATATCGGCTCGCTGCCGGTGTAGAGCTCCACCACATTTCTCTGCCTGGGCATGTACTCATTGACGAAATCGAGCACCCTCTCATAGGCATCCTGATCATCTATGACCACTTTATCGATATCGGACGTGAAAAGGTCCCGCACAACGCGCGAGATCAGATCGAGCTCCTCCCTCAAAAGCGCTGGGGCTTTAACTGAAGGCTCCTTCTTCTCGAGATCCTTCCACATCTTCATCAGGAATTCCGCGTCGGCCTTGAGTTCCCTATCTCCTACTCCCTGAGAGACAGTTCTCACAATGAATCCGCCACTCGCACCTCTGATCTTCATGATCAGCTTCTTCAGCCGATCGCGCTCTTCATCATTTCCTATCCTTCTCGATATTCCGATATGGTCGATGGTCGGCATATAGACGAGATAGCGTCCCGGCAGAGATATGTGCCCTGTGACCCTTGCGCCCTTTGTACCCATCGGGTCCTTCTCAACCTGAACCACTATCTCCTTCCCATCCTTCAGGAGATTTTCGATATATCTTTCACTCTTTACATGTTTTTTGGATATCGCCGCTTTTACATCATCGGTGATATTTGTGCCGATCACATCCTCTTCCATCCTCGCCAGATTGTCGACAACATCGGAGGCGTGCATGAAGGCTGTCCTGTCAAGTCCGATATCAACGAAGGCAGCTTGCATGCCGGGTAAAACCCTGACAACCTTTCCTTTATATATGTTGCCGACGACCGGCCTTTCATTTGCACGGTCGATGAAAAATTCCGAGACGACTCCATTTTCAAGGCGCGCCACCCTCGTCTCCCCTACGGTGACATTTATTATTAATTCATTAGGCATCTAACTCCTCCACTCAACTTTAGTCTTCATTATCATAATATTCTCGTCTGTAACTTTGAGCCCATGCTGGACAAATTCAGCAACCTTCAAACCGGGGCGCAAAGATCTTAAGGCAAGCTCTATCACACAACTTCGAACGACTGCAAGCTTCACAACATACGAAACCAAATTTAATTTCAATGCCCTTTTCCCTCGCGTTATATCGACGATCATCTCCTTTGAATCGTTGAATCTATCAACTGCCGCTGACAACTCTTCATGATTCGAGTTGGGAAGGCTCACCTCATATGTGCTGCATGCAATAGACTCCTGAATCGAATTCACCTTTCCGTTGAGAATAGAGACCTCGACTGGAGACAAACCGCTCGGAAGAAATTTCTTCAAACCTTTTAGGATAGTATCACACTGCATCTCCGCTGTGAGTTCAACATCAAAAAATTCAACCCCGCTCTCCATCCCAACAGAGAGAGCATCTCCCATGCTAACCCTGGGAAGCGGATGAAATCCCTCAGAGTATTTGAGCGGCATACGCGAAGCCCTGCACGCCCGACGAATAATATCAGTCACTTCAAGGTGACCAAGCCAGCGTGCCGAAGATTCCTTCGTGTATTGAATGCGATATTTATAATTCATTTTTGTTAGCGCATAGCGTTTAGCGGATAGCGGTTAGAAAACCTCTATTTAGGGTTTATCATTCTATACAGCATAGCGCCTACCTCTTTCATTAATTCCTCTAACAAATTTTCTTTACCACTATAACCTAATTCCACGGCAATCATATATTGAGTTTCTAATTCACAGAGTGAACCATAAGCAACTGATAAAAATTGTTTATATTCTTTATTGTATTGCCTGCCATATCCCTCCGCAATATTTGAGGGTATAGAAACAGCTGCTCTCCTAATCTGTTGAACAAGGGAATACATTTCATGTTTCGGAAAATTATTGGTAATCTCATAGAATTCTAAAACCAATTTGTAAGATTTCTGCCACACAACAAGATCTTTAAAGCTATTTGTTTTCATTCTTTCTTTCCTATACGCTAAACGCTCTACGCTATCCGCTATTTGCATATTCCACACTTCTTGCACCTTCCAATCTCACACATCGGGGTGAGTTTCGATTCTTTTGCCCTCTCCCATTCGCTCCAGAGATATTCTTTTTTTAGATCGACGAAGATGTGATCCCATGGAAATTTGAAATCTTTGTCACACTCTTTTAGATAATCATCAACATCGATCTTCATCTCTTCAAAGGCTTGTCTCCACAGATCGAACCTGAAATGTTCATCCCACGCGTCGAATCTGCAGCCTAAGTCACATGCCCTTTCGATCAGTTTTGAGAGCTCCCTGCCGCCGCGGGAAAAGATGCCCTCCAACAGACTCATCTCGGGATTGTGCCACTTGTATTTTAAGCCCGGCCCCCTGAGATCCCTTTTTAATATGGCCTGTTTTCTCCTTGTCTCATCGATTGAAATCTGAGGGGCCCACTGAAAGGGGGTATGGGATTTGTGCACAAATGTCGAAGTCGAAACTGTAATATTGGGATGCCTGATGTATTCTCTTCCGATCGAGAGGCATCTCTTTGCCAGCGCTGAAATGGCAAAGATCTCTTCATCCGTTTCACCCGGCAGGCCCAACATGAAATAGAGCTTGATATGATGCCAGCCCAATTCAAAGATCTTTTTCACAGACGCGAGAAGCTCTTCGTCATTATTGCCCTTGTTCATCATCCTTCTGAGCAACTCGGAAGCTGCCTCCGGAGCGAGTGTGAAGCTTGAAGAACGATCTTTTCCTAGCCGTTTCAAAATTTCATCGTTAAGCGCCTCCACTCTTAGTGAGGGCATGGAAATGTTGAAGGGAAGTTCCGATTGTCGTGCATCCACTGCCTGTAAAGCAGCGCTTAAGCCCCCCCAATCGCTGAGTGAGAGGGATAGAAACGAGAGGACATCGCAACCGCTATTTTCCAGCTGAGCGATGGCGAGCCTGACAGCATCTTTCGACGATCTCTCACGCCATGGCCTGTAGATGAATCCTGCCTGACAAAATCTGCATCCCCTCTTGCAACCTCTGGCCACCTCTACAATCGCCCTCTCATGCGTCGAACGATAGGGCACAATCGGACTTAAAGGGTATTTGGCATTGTCCAGATTTTCAATGTGTGCGCGCTTGATCTGTTTCTTGCTAAAATGATTGGGGACATAAACACCTGTGATATCACTTAAACCCGATAATATAGCATCTCTCTTACCTTTATTATTACGGACGACCTCTCCGATCTTCAAGACGACATCTTCGCCATCCCCGATGACAATCGCATCAAAAAAATCAGCCACGGGCTCAGGGTTGAAAACAGAGCTTCCCCCTCCGATAACAACAGGATCTGAGTCCCCCCTCTGAATCGACCGCCTCGGAATGTGCGCGAGATCGAGGATGGTCAGAATATTTGTAAATGTCAGCTCATATGGCAGCGTGATGCCGATCACATCAAAATCGCGAAGCGGCTTTTGAGATTCGAGCGAAAAGAGGGGGATGCCCTCCTCTTTCAAATGGGAGGCCATATCGAGGCCGGGGACAAATGCCCTCTCGGCTAGCATCCAATCTTCATCATTTACTATATTATAGAGGATCGAAAGACCCAGGTGGCTCGTTCCGAGTTCGTAGATGTCAGGATAGATAAGGCAAAATTTGACTTTAGAATCATCCCAGTTTTTTTTACGCTCCCCCACCTCCCCACCTATGTAGCGGTATGGCTTTGAAACCTTGGGAAGTATCCTGTTTAATTTATCAGTTTTCATGAGCACTCATCAATATCGGCCTCTCTCTTCAAAAGTTGTCTACTTTTGTCATTGACCATAAAAAACAGCAACCGATATTTTGACTACAAAACTTAATCGAATATTATAGCTTTTTTCAAAGCATGTTGACGCGCTGCTCTTTATCATGTATCACGACCCAGATTTTTTCAGCAAATTGATTTCAGCTGCAAGGCGTCGTGACAAATTTTTGTTTTTTTATATTCTCGATAAAAATAACATTTAAAACCAATAACAAAATGATGAAAGGAGGATGTTAAATGTCAAACGGAAAATTGTTTCTAACACCAGCGGAGGTACACAAAGCGGTATGCGATGTAGGTGCGGTCAAGACACAGTTATCAGCCTTTAAGATGATTCTGCTTGGAATTCTGGCCGGCGTCTATATCGGCTTCGGAGCGCATCTTTGTACCACAGTTGTAACAGGGATTGCACCCTTGGTCGGTTTTGGCATCACAAAGTTTTTGGGCGGCGCGGTATTTAGCGTAGGCCTGATGCTTGTCGTCATCGCCGGTTCCGAGCTCTTCACAGGCAACTGCATGATTCCTTCAGCATGTTGCCACGGCCACGCAAAGTGGAGCCACATGATGAAGAACTGGACACTGGTATTTGTGGGGAACCTTTTAGGTTCGCTTCTTTTGGTCATCATCATCTACAACACAGGGCTCACATCAAATGATACAGTCGGAGTGACAGCGTTAAAAATCGCTTATAGCAAGGTTCATCTTGATTTCTGGCCTGCACTCTTCAGAGGTATTTGCTGTAACTGGTTGGTGTGTCTGGCTGTTGTTATTGCAACTTCAGCTCAATCCGTCGCCGGCAAGGTATGGGGCATCTTTTTCCCGATCATGGCCTTCGTCGCTTCCGGTTTCGAACATAGCATTGCCAACATGTACTTCATCCCGGCTGGCATTCTTGCCAAGGGAACAGCAGCTGGCGCAGCGTTCGTAACAGCCAACAGCGGCGCTGATCTGTCAACTCTCAACTGGGTAAGCATGTGGGATAATATCATTCCGGTAACCATCGGAAACATCATCGGCGGAGCGTTCTTCGTCGGCATGTGGTACTGGTACATCTACATGAGAGATACAAAGAAGGCTTAAATCTAAAGCTTGAACGAAAAACAAAGACCCTCTTGGAGCAATCCAGGAGGGTTTTTTGCTTATATGTCGGCTTTAAATTCTACTTGGAAATTAATGTAACATTTTTGATACATATGTACCAAAAATGTTACATTATCTTTGCCCGATATATTGAAAATCGTCACTTATACAAATTTCAGGAAGGTATGTTGCTCGGATTATCCTTTGTGGAATTTTTTGATCAAACAGTTGAAGCAAATATTTGAGAGTTCCTGCTATTCCGTGTTTATATTTATTGGCTTTCAAAATAATATCGTTATATTCAATTCCAATTGAAAAGCCTCGTTGGTGAATAATCTCGTTATCTCTGTATCTCTGTAAAACTTTAAAATCCTCCCAAAATCTTTGACTTTTATCAAAAACAATTCCTGTGAATTTGGGAATCCAAAAGTCAATTTTATCATCAAAACCTACTTTCATCTCTTTTGAATCATTCAGGTTGTCATTTGGATAATTATCATTCCAAATTTGTGCTTTTTCATTGATAAACGCTTCAATGCTTGCAACGCCAAATACTATCGCTGTTTGTATATCCTGAATTATTCCTATTTCAATTCCTGTGTAAAGTCTTGAGAGCGAATAATTAAAAGAATGCATATAAGGACTAAAAGCAATGATGCCCGGGGCTTCAATTGTTTGTCCGATCTCTTGTTTTGGTAGTAATGTTTTGCCGTTAAATTTTCCGAGTTCACAAGCAGCTGAGAAACTTCCACCTAGAACATCTTCTACTAATGGTACACCTTCGTGAAAATTCCTACATTTCTCGACTGTTTTATTAAATATTTCTCCAGAATATCCCTGGTCTATATACAGTTGAATGACATCATCGATATCACCAAACTTTTCAGGATCGTCACTTTGAGCTAATTCCAGAATTAATTGTTTTGTTGCATTGACTGACATTTTTTTAAAAGAAATTTTGTCATACAATAATTTTAACACACCATTTACTGCTTAACACTTATAACTTATATCAGCTCAACACCATACACATCGACTCGTTAGTAAGTCACCAAAAATTCTAAAAGCACCAAATTATTTTACAACAAATGTAACTTGACTACTTATACTCTTTAGCAACATGTTCAACTCCAGATAACCATCTGTTTTTAAAATAAAATAACCAAATCTAGACGTAAGATCTACAAACTTTTTAACATAATCCCCTTTACTAACTCCTATATTCCACTCTACGACTTTAGGATTGTTTAGTACTTCCAAATTTTTAATTTCTAGTAGTTGCCCTGACTTCGATGAAGTAAAATTATTAATGGCAGAAAGATACCTACTATTAACATTTAAATTTACATGGCCATTAGTTAATACGTTAAGGTATGCTTCATAAAAATTAAACTGGTAGCTATTTGTTATCAAATCTGGCAATAGACTCCCTGGTAAACGCCCTGCGCATTCAACCAGAATAATTTTGTCATCTTGTAACATCCATTCAGCATGTAGCACTCCATTTTCTACTTCAAGTGCTTTCGCAAGTCTTGTTTGATTCTCAATAATTTTAGCTCTTTGTAAGGAATTGAGATCTTTAGGTACTATGCGAATTTGCTTCGTTGAATAATCTGTGACATTTAGAAATATTATTTCTTTATTCTTTACCAAACATTCTACACTTACCTCATTACCTTCAATAAACTCTTCAACCATGAATTCCCATTTTATCGGACGATCAACAACTAATGGTTCTGTGGCATTAACTGTTAAATTAAATGTTTTCTCAATGTCATTTGGTGAGGAGATTTTATTAACACCAATACTCCCATCACGATTAGCCGGTTTAAAAATGACGGGAACATCCTCGAAAAAATCCTTCAATTCCTCAAGAGATTCAATTTTTTTAAACAAAGGAGAATTAATCCCTGCCTTCAAACACAGCTCACGCAATGTTAATTTATTCGTTAAGCATTGAGCGGCTTTCTCCCCCAATCTTGGCAATCCCAATAATTCAGCAGCTCGGCTTGCTGCGAGCACTCCAGCTTCACGTGCCGCGACAACACCAGAAAATTTGACTTGTGCACTCCACTCTTTAACAACACTCAAATATTCTTCACTCTGATGATATTTCGCTAATTTCAGACCCTTTATTGATGCAAACGCGTATTTCGATTTATCGTCTTTTAGATAAACGTCCTCTTCCTCAATTAAATATACGTTTATTTTAACGTTACTTTTTTCAAGGGCTCGAATAAAATATCTTTGGCGACCAATCATTAATATATTCACTCTTTCCCTCCTAATTTGATTTCTTTCATAAGATGATCATAACCTTTTCTAATATTAGATAATATTTCATTTAAATCCTCACGCAGAGGTTTTTGCGACAAATTTAATTTTCCATAAATAAATTCAGAGCAGGCTGGCACAAAGAGAAAGAGAATCCCAAGAAGATATTTCACAGCACGTTGAAGTATAATTTTTTCCCCATTTTCTAACTGCAAATCTTTTTCAAGCCAGACTCTTGGAATTGTTTTTCTTACAAGTGTCTCCACAACCAAGCGAGATTTAACATATTCAAACCGAGCTAAATGCTGGTCAATTTTATTAAGAACACCCACCAAATCAGTTACAACTTGCTTCAACAGCTTTTCATCGCCCCCCCCATTGATAAGTGTCTCGCCTTCGGCCATTGATGCAGACAAAATTAATTCAATGAAGTTATTGAGTTTCTTAGTCACATTATTGCCTAGTCTCAATTCAGCCTCAACTAAGGTACGATCTCGTCCAAGAGCAGTACCCAATGCCCACCATCTCACATTATCAGTCGAATACATATTAATATAAGGCGTAATATTTCCTGGCGAAAGAACTCTTTCTTTAAATGAATTACCATCTCCTTGTAAGTAACCATGAGAAACTATTATATCAGGTTTCAAAACCCAATCAATCAAAGTGGAAAGAACAATTGTGCTATAATGCCAGCATTTTGCGCTTGCCAAACGATGAATCCTCACAATTTTCGATGGCACCTTTTTTAGCCTGCTGGCAACTAAAGTGGCTGACATCGCTGCAACAAACATCGTATCCAAAACCATTATCTTCCCGTCCTCATTCTTATTGTCATTATTCCATACAATGTCACCATTTCCTAAAAATCCAAATGGACTCAAAACTCCAAATTTTCTAGATCTCGTAATGGGCCAATCATCACCTGTATCTGTCAAAAATTGGTGTAATATATTCAATCCCGTTTTGGGGTACCATTCAATTGATTGAGCGCTTGCCTTTATATCATTTATTTTATCTCGCAACTTAACAGTTACAGTAGGTTCGGAAGAGATTAACACCGTGTCATTACAGGTTTTATGTTTAGTCAGAAGCATGGAAATTTCCATCGTATCAGTAGAAATTTTCGGTAAAGGTATCTTTTGGAGCACTGATCGCGAATAAATACTTATGCCAAGTTTCTTCATAGCTTTTTTGTGCAATGAGAAATACCAAGGTGATAGTTCGGGCCCAACTAGTACATATGAGTTGTTGGGAAAATTAGGCAAATAGGCTTTCAATACAGGAATCCTCGCATTGTTTATGACAAGAGGTTCCATTAAAGACATTTCTTTCATTGGTGATGAAACGGTTTGAATAAGACAAGAAAAATATGAATCTTTTTTTTCTTCAGGTATGATCAGCTCAAAGCGTTTCCCCGAAACAGTTAGAGTATATTTGTTAATTACTCTTTTCTCATGGATCTCATATAGCTGATGATGCAATACCTCTTTTCCACAACTTGGGCATCTCAATGAGTAACGAACGCCAGAATATATCAACCCTTTTTCCATTAATTCTTTACATACATTATATGCTAAAATTTGAGTTTCCGACTGCACTGATGCATATTCATGGGACCAATGAGGAACATATCCTAAGCGTAAAAATTGTTTTTTTATCAATTTGATTCGATCCGCAACCTCATCATTGCACTGCTGCACATCGCCATCAAGAAGGTTTTCCAGCTCAATACTGTGACAGTCAAACCCCTGTGGCAACAAAACAGATATACCTTTTGATTCTAACCATAATGAATACGTCTCAGCTAAAACATGTGGAATAGCGTGATGAAGATGCAAAAACCGATCGGTGTATGGCGGTGGAGTGTCAATCAATACATCAACAGGCTCAAGCAAACTTCTATGGACGTTCTCCCACCGTTTTTGAGCATAGGCTTCGACATCAGACAAAATGATAGATTTATTTGTTGAATAAAGCATAGGGTAATTCAGTTTTATCCATGTAATTCATTTTTTTATCCAGCTGTGTCAAATCCTTATCTAATCCTTGCCAACGCCATGAATACACCCTCATAAAATCCTCTTCTGAATTAACTATTTTCGGAAGAATTTTAGAAAGAGCAAACATCTGCTTATAGCTAAAATCAAAGGAGGGATTTATTTTCAGGTGATCCCATTCAAGGTTAGAATCAGCCAAGGAGATGGAGGTACCATATTTTTTTTCATAATGCTTCAAGTTTCTGAATATTTCAGCTCCGGGAAAGGCATATAACGCACTACAGGTCAGAAAACCGATCTTCTTTTTGTTCTTCAAAATAAATTCGATTGTCTTCGATAAGGTTTCAGGAGTTTCTCCGATATAGCCAATGATGAAGTTGCACCACAACTTGACCCCATTCTCATAAAAAAGATCTATTAATTCTTGGGACCTACACAAGTATTCTTTTGGATTTCGTGTCTTATTCATCCGCAACAGGATCTCTTCGCTCGCAGATTCCACCCCAAAATACACGCTGGTTATGTCCAGTTGTTTTAGATACTCGATCCATTTTTCATAATTAATATCACATCTTGTATACGCTTGAATAAGCAATTTATCCTTATGCGGAATAAGGTTTTCTAATAACTTCAACGTATTGCTCTCATCCATTCCAAATGTTGAGCATCCAATATTAACAAACAATTTTTCTTCATTATAGAGTTTATAAACTTCCAGAATCTCTGCAATAACATTCTGCCATTTTTTAATTTTAATTTTTTGCTTTGAGTCACTGTTAACGCAAAAATTGCATCGAAATGGACACCCCCTACTCTCCTCAACAGTAGGAATTTTTTGTGAATAGTTATTTAACAACTTATAGTTCAATGATCCCAGCTGTTCGAATGACAAAGATTTAGGAGGATTTACAACAATTTTATTGTTCGATTTATACACCAAACCAGGTGAATTTAAATAATCAGAGTCAGGAAAATTCCTTATCAGGTGCAATACTGTGGACTCGCCTTCATCGAAACACGCATACTTCAACTCTGGAATTTGGCTAAAAACATTCTCCCTCAATCCGATGACATGCTGCCCGCCAACGATAACAAGCGTCTCTTTGAAATCGCTAAGTGCCTTAACCGCCGTCATCAAAGAACCATAGGAAAAGGATGAAGTACAATTGATCGCTATAATCTTTACTGTATTGTTTTTCACAAAATCCAGGAGCTCACTCAAAAAGTTCTTTTCATGTTGGAAATCGAGTAGTTTAACCTTGTAACCATTATTGTATACGTAACTCGCAATAGATAGTATCCCAACGTTGATATTATTCTTTGTGTGCTTTGGATAATTCGTTTCCACAAGAGGATCGATAATTACCAAATCATATACTTCACTCATAAAACCCTCGTTTCAATTAATGTTGTTCAACATCATCAGAAGCTCCGCCATAGCAATCGTTGTTGTAGTTATATTTCATAATAGGACAAAGTGGTATAATGACATTTTCCTCACATCTCGGATCTTTGATATTGATTTTATCCTTAAGCAGTTTTGCATATCCGATGCATCCACCACCACACAAATTCCAGTGTCGACAATCACCACACTCTGATTTGATATACGACCTGTTTAATTGCTTCCAATTGGAATCGTCACCAATGATATCTTTGAGTGCGTATTGATTGACATTACCGAGAACAATCGGAACATCGAGCCCAAAAACGCATGGATAAACATTACCATCGCAACGTATCATTATGTATGTCCTCGTTTTAAATATTTGACTACATCCACCACCACAACCACTAAACTCAGAAATATCGATATTGGGAGTTTCTTTCCATTTCATATACGCAGGCTCAATAATGATATCCACATCACCTATTCTCTTATTCTTTCTTTTTTCAAGGATCCGTTTTGAAATTTGTTCATATCCATTTAGATACTCTTCAGGTAAGATCCAAAGATCGGGATATTTGGCTCCCCGCCCTATCGCTGAAAAATAAAACCCAGAAACACACCTAACCCCCAAATTGCTCAGTTTTTCGACCAAGCCCGGGAAAGTAAAAAGTGTCTTCTTATTTAAAACGGCGTTAACTCTAACCTTCCAATTTAGATTCAGTGCAACCGCAATAGCCTGCATTGCCTTTTCATAAGCACCTTTACCACGGATATAATCGTTAATTTCTTTGTCTGATGAATCAATGCTGATCATGATTGATTGAAGCCCTAATTCTGAAAGCTCTTCTGCATATTTCTGGCTGAGCAAAACGCCGTTTGTTTGAAGGCGCACCTCAATGTTCAAATCTTTACAGTAAGCAAGAACGATTTTCAGATCTTCTCTCAACAAGGGCTCACCACCAGTTAAGTGTATATGTTCCATTCCAAGCTCTTTGGCTTGATTAATGACATCTATAATTTGGTCAGTAGAAAGCTCAGGCAACTTCAGTTCATTCGATGAAAAACAACAAACCTTACAGCTAAGATTACACCTATTAGTCATATGAAGATCGAGTTCTTTAAGCATCGGTAATACCTTTTTTGTATGCCTCCGCAGCGATAAGACAAAGTGAATCAACACCCAATCCACCTCTCTCTATAAAACTGCTCGCGGGACATCCCTTTTTGCAGTTGGTTGAAAAATCACAATTCAAACAAGCTGTATTTGCATTTTTTATTGCCTCAGAACGAAACGCTTTTAGCTTCGACCAGGACTCCTTGCCCAACTGACTCAAAAGAATGCAAGGTAAAAATTCTCCTTTTGCATCAAGGGCAAATATCGAGTTGCCAGCATCACATTCACAAAAGGGCATATTTGAAATGGTCCTCTTTGTGTTAATTGTCAAAGATGTATATTTCTTTCTGCAGTCATTAAGTATTTTACTTAATTGTGCTTGTGTTGTTGCATTGGCAAGAAAATTACTTTTAGTATTGTATGGCATCAAACCTAATAGCGTAACGGACTCAACACCCAACTGATGACACATTGCTATTGTTTCTGTGAGCGTGGCCATTGTTTCTTCAGTCAACACAGAGATGATATGAATCATCAATCCATTCTTAATTAGCAATTCTATTGCCTTGATTGTCTTACCCCAAGCCCCAATCTGTTTTCTGTGTTTATCGTGAACGCTTGCATTTGAGCTTTCCAGCGAAACAGAGATTTCACTTAAATAAGATGCTAATATTTTTACATTCCCTTCATTCACCAATGTTGCATTCGTACAGATATCCACATTAAAATTTGACTGATGCAATCTTTGGATGAGTTCCTCCAACCAAGGTAGCAAAAGTGGTTCACCCCCTGAAAGAATGACGTCTTTAATTCCTTGTCTTTTCAGAAATGGAATTGTGTTAAGCGCGTCTTCATAACTCCATTCAGCAACCGATTGCCCATAGCGGTGACATGTCGGACAGTTCAAATTACACCTTGTCGTAAGCTCCCAAAGCAATCGTCTATCCGTGCTTTTGTTTGGGCTGCGGAAACAACATATGCTGTTGTAATAGTTGTCTGTCATAGTAATTCCATTAATATAAATGTGGATAAAAAATTAATGTTGGCAAATACCCATCATGTATCGAAATCCGATTTGAAACATTCATGTCCTTTAACTCTGGTAATTCAGAAAGATCTACGTTGCTATTTTCACGAAACGGACAGTAAGGATCCCTTTCGGATAACGCGTTATAATAAAGTATTCTTCGATCCTTGACCCCTCCTTTACACGTTGTCTCAAATTCACACTCCTTGCACAATGCAGGCTTTACAGTTTCACGCAGTAATGCAAATTGCTGCCTCTCTCCAATTCGATCAAGAATCTGATTTTCAAGAATACTACCAGCTATCCAATCCCTTCCGACCAAATAGGTTGACGGCGTGATATCGCCGGTTGGCAAAATTCTTAAACTTGAAACACCAGACATATCATCAGAAATTCGAGATTGTTTAAAAATACTTGAAAAGAGAGGATCTGAAAGTACAGCAACTTTGTAACGTTTCATTATCCATGAAAGAGCTTTATAGACTGTCTTTGAAGAAGGGGGAGATAACCGATTATTCGTAGGACGAAATAGATTAATGCGCACCATGGCATTGTGCTGTGATGCTACATCAAAAATCCCTTTTAAATTTTCTTTGGTGAGGGTATCCTCAATTCCAATCATTACTATCGTGCTTTTAATATTAGCTTGTGTGCAAAAATCTAAAGTTCCAATCGCCCACTCAAAAGCGCTTTCATGTCCTCTTATTTTATTGTGTTTGTTTGGATTTGAGTAGTCAAGAGATACATCAATTTCATTTATACATCTGCTCACTAGATTTTGATAGAATGAGTCATTTTTCACGACTTCAAACAAATAACCATTTGTTGTAAGTGCCTGTAATATATTAGGAAAATACTTACGCGCATAATCAATTAAATCGAACCAAATTGGAGTTAGAGCATTTTCTCCTGTGCCGTAGTTTATTGAATCAATATAATTGTGATTATTAGAAATAAAATTTCGTAATGTATCTAAATTAAGAGTATCCTTACCTTCTCGCGCATCAATGCTGTAACAAAATGAACATCTCATGTTACATGCTTTTGTGATTCCCCATCCAATTTGCCATTTAGTTCCCAACTGACAATTCATAATTACTTACCCCAAATATTATTTTGTAACAGATAAATCAATCAACCTTAAACACTCGCAAAAATTATGCCAAAATGGTAAAAAACATAACCATTTGAAATTATACTTGTTTTTTTTAAAAATCGTTAATAACAATTAATTATTTGTCCAAAAAATCGGACTCGAGAGTCCAGAAAATCAGACACTCCAGATCGAACGGTTATATCAAAGGATGGATTTTAATAAAAAATTAAACAATTATATTTTCTTCCATTCTGTCTTTTGAGAAGTATCTCTAATCTCAATTCCTAAGTCTCGTAACATGTTGCGAATTCGATCCGCTTGTTTGAAGTTCTTTGTTTTGCGAGCTTCATTTCTCTCTGAAATGAGATTTTCAATTTTTCGGATGAAATTAGCATCCACCTCTTCGACTCCATAGTCAAAAATAACGCCTAGAATGGAATCAAAAACTTTTAAAACCTGTAAACAAGTTTTAGCTTGTTCTTTTGAAAGCATACCAACTGAATTTATTTTTGTCACAAAATTAAAAACGTACGCCAAACTCCCTGATATATTTAAATTATCATTTAAAGAATCGACAAACCCAGTTTGTGCTTCACAGCAGATCTTAGAAATATTAACCTCAACATCCTCATGGATCGAACCCTTCTCGTATGCAAGCAACTTGTCCCTCAATTCCACCAAACGGTTAATGTTGCTTTTCGCTTGGCCTAGCGAAGTTAATGTAAAATTCATAGTTTGAGCATAATGCGTTGTCATGAGTGCCCACCTGATTGCAAGAGGATGATGTCCCATATTGATTAGATCTCGAATTGTATAAAAATTACCCTTTGACTTACTCATCTTTTCGCCATCCACAAGCAAGAACTTCGCGTGTATCCAGTAATTGACGAAAGGTGCACCATTAGCACACATGGATTGAGCTATTTCGCATTCATGATGCGGAAACTTATTATCCTCTCCACCAGTATGAATATCGATCGTATCGCCTAGCAATTCCTTTATCATAGCCGAACATTCTATGTGCCAGCCTGGAAAACCGACACCCAACTCAGTCTCCCACTTCATAATATGCGTGTCGTCCTTCTTCCAAAGTGCGAAATCATAAGGATTTCTTTTAATGGCGGACTTAATTTCATCTATGCGCCCGCCAGCTCCCGTCTTTAAAGATTCCATGGTATTATTTGACAAACGACCGTATTCCTTAAATGAAGAAATATCAAAATAATATGCGCCATCAGATGCCTTATACGCATAGCCCTTGTCGATAAGAGCTTTAATCATCTTAACCATTGTATCGATATGTTCAGTCGCTCTTGGAAAACTCATCGGCTTTTTAAGATTGAGGGCATTAAAATCTTCCTTGAATGCTTTGATATAAAAGTCAGCAACATCCCATGGAGACTTAAAATCAAGATCCTTATATCCCTCCTTGCGACCAGCTTTTTTCGATTTCAGCTGATTTACAGCGAGAGTCATTTTATCCTCTCCGCCACCTTCAGGGAAATCATCGTTAGTCATGTGACCTACATCGGTTATATTCATAACTTGCTGCACTTCATATCCGTTTTGCTCCAAAACTCTCCGAAGCAAATCAGCCATAAGAAAGGTTCTAAAATTACCGATGTGAGCATAGTCATAGACTGTAGGACCACAATTATACATCTTAACAATAGGATGACTGATAGCTCTGAATGGAGTTAGGCTGTTTGTGAAACTATTATATAATGTCAGTTCCTTAGTCATAGTGTTTTAATAACTATAATGAAGTCCATGTGATTGTCTATATCAAAAATTTGTTTTTTATATGGTGGCTTGACAGAAAATAGAGAAACTGTCACTAATAAGCGCATATCCTTATTGGAAAGGGTTTTTAAAAAACTATGAATTTTATATACACATTTTTGAAACCAGCTCAAAGCAATTTTGAATTGTTGAAGAAATGGAGTACCATTTCGATTTACAATCCAGAAAATCCCGTAGTAGTTAAAATCACAGTTCCTTTAGGCGAAGTCTTTCAGAAGAATCAATTTGTTTTAATTGGGAATTCTCTCACAGGAGAGTATAAAAAAGCGATTAGTTCAGCTGCTATCAAGGGATACGAACTGTTACGAAACTCAGCTGAACAAGCGATCAAGCTTAAAACTCACACAGAAGTTTCGGATCCACACGGACAAATTGTAAAAACCTTTGATGAAGCCGCCAAACTCATTATGGAGCAATTGACACTTTTAGAAAAAACGGAATCCACAGATGCATTTCAAATTATAATTCCGCTTCAATTAGATACTTCTATTCAATTTAAAAACATGACAAGTCTACAGATCAAAAAAATGCTAGAGGCTGGCTGGAAAAGTGTAATTGTGCCAAGTGGTGCAATTGAACAACATGGCCCCCACTTGCCAATGAACACTGATATCTATTTAGCAACGGTGCTTTCAAATTTAATAGCTCAGGAATTAGGAATGATGTTAGTCTCATATGGAATTGCTCCCGGATGCTCTGACAATCATCTTCCTTTTGCCGGCACGCTATCGTTGGACCAAGATACATTCAAATCTGTACTAAAGAGGATGACTCGCAATTTGATCTCTCATGGTTTCAAAGAAATCATACACTTTCCTTTCCATGGAGGTAATTTTAATCCAACTCAAGAAGCAATTAGAGAGCTGAGAGCCGAATTTGAAACACAAAAAATCAAAATTATAGGCCCAAAACAAGGCAGTATGGACAAGAAAGACTTTTTTAATACCCTAGAATCTGCTTTGCATATACACTTTCCTGACAAACCTGATGACTGGCACGCAGGTTGTATTGAAACATCGATGATGCTATATGCTGATCCTTTTCTTGTAAGAAAGGAATTGGTCGAAGTTGGTTACACTGGAAAACCAATCCCGTCTGAAATTGTGAACCGAGAAGGTCTTAATAAGTATACGGCTAACGGCATTTGGGGGGATCCAGTTGGATATAGCATAGAATTAGGTGCTTTAATCTTTCGAAAACTGATTGCCAGAGCTATCCAACATATAGAATCTGAAAGAAACAAAAACGTTACCTAGTTACAAGCTATAACTTTTTTTTAAATTTAGCTAAGTTGAATATATCATGATAAAGAAACTGTTATCGATTCCCACCTTATATAAAAAAGCTCCAAAGGAAATATACATTCTCGCTTTGTCTAGAATAATTAACAGCTCAGGCAATTTTGTTTATCCCTTTCTAGCCCTCTTTATTACACAAAAATTACAGCTATCTGCGAAAACAGCGGGAACGGCTGTTCTTCTTGTTTCAATTGCTTCGATTCTTGGCACATTAGTTGGTGGGAAACTAACGGATCATAGTCGGCTTGGTCGGAAAAAAATTATGATTATCGCACAATTCTTTTGTGCCATAAACTTAATTCTGTGTACTCAGTTCGCCCATTCATACATAATTTTATTCTTTATTTTTATTTCACATTTTTTCCATGGAATCTTTAGCCCAGCAAATAAAGCAATGGCAATAGACTTGACGGATAAAAACAATAGGTATCCTTCATTCTCCTTAATTTATTTGGGACATAATATAGGCTGTTCTATAGGACCTCTTTTAGCTGGTTTTCTATTTAAAAATTATATCATGTGGTTATTTATTGGAGACGCACTAACTACACTTATTTCAGCTTTAATCATTGCAATATTTCTACATGAAACGCGTCCATCAAACGAGAAGATAGAGTCGAGCTACACAAAACAATCACAGGAACGAGCCGAACAAGGCAATGTCTTTGTCAGTTTATTTAAAAGACCCAACCTCTTGTTTTTTGTTGTATTACTTATCATTCTACAAATTGTTTATTCTCAGCGACATTTTTCACTTCCATTGCAGTTAAATCTCATTTATGGAAATACTGAAGGTCCAATTCTTTTTGGAACTATGATGACAATAAATTCATTGTTTGTGATCGCTTTTACTACCATAATCACTTCATTCACAAACAAGTTCAATCCTCTTATAAATGAATCTATCGCTAGCATATTTTATGCTCTGGGATTCGGAATGATCATTTTCACCCACTCTATTCCGTTCTTCATAATTTCTACATCTCTATGGACAATTGGTGAAATTCTATATTCCACCAATTCTTCTGTTTATATCGCTAACCACACTCCTATTTCACATAGAGGAAGATTTAATGCGATTATACCCTTAGCAATGTATGTTGGATATGGACTTGGTCCATTATTAATGGGAAAAGTTATCGAATTACATAATCTCCAATATGTATGGATATCAACTTTTCTCCTAGCATCATTCGCAGCTTTTGCATTATGGACATTGCACATCTTAGAAAAAACAAAACTGCAAACTGTGTTTAATAATGTTTCCAATTGAGAATGCAATTTTGCGATAATCTTTTAGAAAGAGTGAATTTTGTATGAAAGAAAATATACTAATTTTGAATAACGCCAGATATGAGCACTACTATAAGAATAAAAAACCAATTATTGACTATAATCGTTACAACGTTTTTTTTATAACAAAAAAAGAATACGCTGCTGAAATTCCAGATAATGATTACTCAGAACTTCACTCCATCAATATGAGTGACAGCGACGCTGTATTCGAATTAGCAAGAAATATTCATTTAAGGTATTTTATCAATCGTGTCATTGCACTATCCGAAAGTAACATTTTGGATGCAGCACGAATTAGAGAATTTTGTGGGTGTAAAGGAATGCCATTTAACCAAGTGCTAATATTAAGAGATAAATGTTTAATGAAAGAATACCTCAGTGGTAAAGGAATTAACGTCCCTGCATTTAAAAAATTATACTCAACTCAGAATGCCATAGAGTTTTACCAATTATATGGTAGAGTTGTGATCAAACCTGCGTTAGGAATGGGATCAAAGAATACCTACATTATTGATACAGAGACTAAGTTCAACTTAGCGTTAAAATGTATTAATAATAGCATTCTTGATTACGAAATTGAGGAATTTGTTGATGGAGATATGTATCATTGCGATTCCATCATAGTGGATGGACATGTTAAACTATGTAGCGTTAGTAAATATCTTGATTCCACATGCGGTTATTTAGAGAGTCAACCACTTGCATCAGTTATGGAAGATGACGAAAACATCTGCTCTAGGTTACAGACTTTTAACAGCATGATTCTTAAAGCTTTCGGCATCAAAAATGATGTTACACATCTTGAGGTCTTCTATAAGGATTCTAATATCGTATTTTGTGAAATTGCAATAAGAACAGGAGGGGGAGGAATTATTGATTCAGTTGAGCAGAAATATTCAATCAATCTCATGGAAACCCATCTCAAACTCCAACTTTCACAATGTGAAAAATTACAACTATGTAGCAGAGATCTTTACAGTGGATTTGTTATGTTTTATGCGAAACCAGGGATAGTAGTCAATATTACACCGGCCGATAAATTTAATCAGGAATGGATATCTAAATTTAAAGTCTACATCAAAAAAGGCGATCGAGTCATTTTACCAAAATATAATGGAAAACCAGCCGCCATAGTAATCATCGTTGGAAAGACGAAAGACGATTTGATCAATAAAGTTGAATGGGTAAAAAGCAATTTCAGAATTAGCTACATTTAAAAACATTTATTTGTTCTTTCACCACTAGTACCGAATAAATTAAAAACAAGCGCTGTTTGAATCGATGACGGTGTGATATTCTGATGCTTGAAGCGGCGTTTAAAATCATAAGATTTCAATGTCAAATATTACCACTCATCACCCCACCAGTTCAATTCTTTCACCCTCTGTCAACTCACCAAATGAATTTATCGCATGTTCAGCAAGCCCCATTTTTCTAGCAACTCTGATATATTCTTCCACATTTGAAGGATCGACTGCGACAAGCAATCCACCCGATGTCTGCGGGTCGGCTAAAATCTTTTGATTCTCCCCTGTGAGACCTTCGACATGATGGCCATAGCTCCTAACATTTCGAAATGTTCCTCCGGGACAGCACTCTTTGTCGAGATAGTATTCAACTTCTTTAAGCAGAGGGACATCATCAACTCTAATTACAGCTTTGAGCTTCGATCCTTGAGCCATTTCAAGGAGATGTCCCAAGAGTCCAAACCCGGTGACGTCGGTCATCGCGTGCACACATGATAGCTTTCCAAAGGCCTCACCTGCGCGATTCAATGCTGTCATTATCTCTACCGCTTTTCCTTCATCTGTCGGCTTTAGCACTCCGTGTTTTTGGGCGCTCGTGAGGATGCCTATACCAAGCGGCTTTGTGAGAAATAAAAGGTCCCCTGCCTTTGCGCCGTCATTTCTTTTTATATGGGCCTTTTTTATGGTGCCGTTCACGGCCAATCCAAATATCGGCTCAGGTGAATCAATGCTGTGTCCGCCGGCCAGCGGAATGTTCGCATCTTTGCAGACTTCGCTAGCCCCCCTCATCACCTCCCTTGCAACATCGGGTGATAATTTATCTATCGGCCAGCCCAGGATCGATATCGCAAGGATCGGAGTCCCTCCCATCGCATACACGTCGCTGATCGAATTCGTTGCAGCTACCCTGCCGAAATCGTATGGATCATCGACGATCGGCATGAAGAAATCGGTCGTACTGATCAGCGCCTCTCCGTTCCCCAGATCGACAACGGCGGCATCATCCTTGCTCTCGTTGCCAACGATGAGATTTGGGAATTTCGTGTTGTTTTTCCCCTCTAAGATCTTCTCCAGCACATCAGGCGCGATCTTGCACCCGCACCCTGCCCCGTGGCTGTATTGTGTCAGTCGAACATTTTTTTTATCCATAACGTTTTCTACCTTTTTTCTCAAGACTGTTCGAAAATGCTGAGGGAGTTCACCCGCCTCAACTTCCCCGTTATGCAACGGGAGAAGCCTTGTCAAGAGAAGTGATTCTGATCAAAAATTTGGTATCAATCTTAGCTCTTCGACAGCTTTATCATCTATTATACTTCCAAACCTATCTATCGGCTCGACAAGGGCTTCTAAAATTGTAAGTGGGTCTTCAACCTTTCCGATCGAAACTTTTTCTTTGTAAAGTTTTGTTAAATTATATTGAAGCTCCTTGAGAAATTTTGACAGTTCATCTCCATTTGAATAAATGGCGCTCTGTGGTTTTAATGGAGATGATATTTTCCATTCACTATCGATAGCCTCCTGAAACAATTTTGTGAACTTATCAATCATTGCCATTAGTTCATCAACAGCCGGGTTGTTTTGTCTATATTTCGACAGTATGTGTTTATATTTTAACAAATCTTTTGTGATCGATTCTCTCAATGATCTCAAAGGTAACTGGCCGGAGGTCCTTCTGATCATATCCCTTTTATTGATTAAACCCTGAACGACCCATTTAATCTCCCTTGGTATTTGATTTCTATAATACGATTCAATTGAATTAATGATGTGAAAGGTCGAAACATTGGATATAGTCAATGGGGTGATTTTTTGATCATTCGTCTCAGCTTCAAGTTGGGTTCTTCTCTTGTTCAGTTCATTTTGATATTGTCCTCCCATGACATAAAGAAGGTTAACGGCCAAATACCTATCTTTTGTTGGGGTTCTACCGTCGCTGGCTATTCTGAAAAGCAACTCGAAAAACTCATTATTATATTCCAACGTGCCAAACTCATTAATATAATGTGTAAACCAATGTAAAATAGCAAAAAGCTCATCATGATCTCTAGATGGAATAATCATTAAATCGGAGTTTTTTAATAAGTTGATTACATATTTAAACCGCTCAACTTCTGGCAGACGCCATATGAGTTTTGAAAATTGATTTAAAATTCTCATTCTTGAATTACGTGATCGCTCCGCCATGTGAGAATAGTTAGAAATAGCCATTCCTAAATTACCAGATTGTTCCTCGTTGAATGTTTCTATGATTTTATCCAGATGACCACGAAGATATTCCATATTGTCAATATTTGATTCGACGCCAAATTTAAATGGAAGGCCAGCATTATTTCCAACTTTTGACAGTGTGGCGGGATCCTTAAAATGAGTATATGGATCAGCGCAACTTTTTGAAAATAGCTTTGAAATCAATGTTTTTGCTTGTCCTGTCTTGTCATCATAAGAAATAGTGTTGAGAAAAAGAAAAAATAAAAGATGGGTTGAATTTGCGATATCTAGAATTTCATTCAAGGGTTCGTTTGATCTCTCGCAAAAGTTGGATATCTGTTCGATTGCTTCAGAAATCAAACCATCCCTGTCAGGATACGAATAACCATTCAACACGGCGAATATTGCAAGTCGCAACCGTTGTTCTTTGTCCTTTGTTGCGGAAATAAGTTTTTGAAATAGCATTTCGTCGATTAGCAGATGAGGGTGACAGAAGGCCTGTTGCCATATAGTGCCAGATTCATATCCATATGTTGATTCATATATAATTCTGTTGAAAGTTTGGAAATCAAGGCTTTCAGACTCTAAATGATTTCCTATAATAATTTTGGACAACTTCTTTTTGATTGCGATTTGTACTTTTTCAGAAAACTTTGAGAGCATCATTAGTAAATCAGGTTGGTTTAAGATACCAACCCAAATATCTCGACTACCTGATACATCAAGTACATATTTTTCAAACTCCTTATCGTAGCCCAATTGAAGGGCAAGGACACCTAGTTTATGGATGTTTTCGTCACTGTATAGTAGTTCTAAAAGTTGGCTAAAATCTTCTTGAGCAATAAACAAACCTTCGTCAAAGTAGTTGCCTAATATGTGATCAAAATACTTTTGTAGTGTAAGTCTATCTGCTGATCTAATGGCCTGGGCAATGATATTGTTTTTCAATGCGCTAGATCTTTTTGCTGATTGAGATAGCAAGTCATCTTCCTTACGTATGTATGCAAATAAATGATAACTTCCGACCGCCTCCCCACCATGGTCTTCGACAATTTTTTTAACAAGGGACGTGTCAAACCCTCCCTCGAATAGGAGTTCCATAAAACCGGGTGCGGTATAGTTAGAGGCATTTGAAGGTTGCAATAGATCTCTGGCTATTTCAGAAAGCAGGTCGTCGATGATTTTTTCACAATTTGTGATTTTGAGCTCTTGCAAAACATGATCGCATTTCATCATTTTAAGAAGCAGTATTGAATGTCCTGTTAATACGTTTGAACATATCAAATTTTTTAACGATTCTGCTATAACTGTACGTGATGCTGGATAATGCAAGATGTAATCTGAGATATTTGACAACCAATATCGGAGCTTTATTTGAGTCTCATCTCTGAGATGATCATTAAACCTATCCCTCCAAATTAATTTTGAACTTAAATCGTTGTCTTTATTAAATAGTCTAAAAAGTTCATGCCATTTTTTAAAGTTAGTCCCAATCGATTTCTGCTTGGATTATCTTGATTATCTCTTCATCGCTAGGGTCTATCAGTTCAGACAATGAACTAATTGTGTCTATATCTAGCTTGTTTTTAAGCGAATTGAGCTTTTTAATAATTTCTTGATTGCTTGACACTATCTTCCAAGCAGCTCTGTAATAAACTTTAGTATCATCGAGCCTTTTGAGAAAATCCCGTCCAGACAGACCTTTTAAATAATCAATAAATATTAAAATAATATCTTCGTCTGGACACAAGAACGCGGCAGCGGGATTATTTTGTATAATGATTCTTATTAGATGTTTTACTGCTTCTTTGACCTTCGAGTGTCCTGATTTGTATAGAATTGCTAGCTCGCTTAAATATTCTTCGAGGCCATAATAAAGCGAAGAAAGAAATTTAATATCTTCGTTCTTCTTTCGATTTCTATTAAACAGTCCTCTTATATCTGTTGGAGAGTGCTCTTCAGCACCAAAGGCGGTTTCAATCGAAAAGGGATATATGCTTCTTCTGTCATCTGTCAGCAGAAAATTCAAAGTTGTTGCATGCGTAGTTGCACTTGTGACCTTTGGTTCGGATACACTTACTCCACCTGAAAATATTACAGAAAAACCAAGGTGTGCAAATATCTCCCTGGTGACTATTGCAAAACCATCACATTTAACCTTGTATTTTAATCTCCTCGTCTTTTTACATATTTTCGAGCAGTGTTTATGAATAAATTCTAAGAGAATGACTTGAGAATGCTCTCTTTCTCCTAGAAATTCTCCATATCTTTCAACAAAATTATCTGCGTAATCTCTATTGTAGGCCAAGTCAAAATCATATTCGTACCAAGAGCCAACATGTTCAATCACCTCTTCTAGACATTCTCCTAATTGCAATGATCCTCTCAAAATTCTTGAATTCATGGCTTCTATAAATTTTCTCGTTGGTTCAGGCCACTCATCTAATTTTGAATCCGGGCGCGTCAATGACATCAGCTCTGGAGGATCACCCCAAAAAGCTCCCCAATAATTGAAGCCAGATGCCTCTCGCGGCACTTCGAGAATTTTAAATGAATAAAAAAGGTCTCTTTTCTCTGTCATCTCTGGAATTTCAATGAATGTTAGATGCTGGTATTTTGTCGGTCTGAAGTCCCAGCCTTGCAAACCTTCTATCCTTATCGTTTCAGGTTCTATTTGAGCGGCGAATGGCTGTGGCAACAGAATGCGCCTCTTTTCGCCCGCTTCAATTTGGATTTTTACGGTTACCCTTTTAGGTTCTACTCTAAACAATGACCACAATTCATCCGGCGCATTGGGAAGCGAGGGGGATAATGCATTGTGAATCTCCTCGATTTTTTTGCATGCTGCCTCGAATTCCTCTTCTGTGCAGGAATCAGGTTTTTCAAGGGGAGAGCTATGAAAAAATTGGTGATTATTGTATTCATTGCCTGAACCCAAAAATTCGAATCCCTCTACTATTGTAAAAAAATGCATGTCTTGCTGGCTTAAACTAAAAGGTGCCGATTCTGGAGATTCAACTTGTTGAGCATTATCTAAGCTCTGACCTTCGGTCACTCCGGCAGACAATTGTTCTATGCCGATTTCAGGCATTTCAGTTTCGAGGATTTGCATTGTCTCTTCCTGCTTTGTTTGTTGATTTATTATTTTATCAAACAGAAGAGGGACTGCGTCTGAGATTGGATTGTGTAAAATTGAATTCAGCTTTTTGATTCTGGAGTACAATAAAGTCTGATCTTGATGTGGCAGGCTCAAAAACAAATTAATTAAATCTTCAAAACTACTTTTTGTATTGTGAGAATGGCTGACCCCCAAATTAAATTTATTCCCCTCTCGCCAAAATCGGAGAGAGATTTCCCCTTCCGGCAATTCAATTGAAGATGTTAACGACTCATCTGGAGATATTTGGTTAAGATCTTCGAATAAACTTTCTAAGTCACTCGCACAAAAAATACTGACAATTTTTTCCCTTAAATTCATCCCTTCCCAGATTTCCGAAACAGATTCAAATTCACAACTATGTTGAAGTATTGAAAGAGAACTTTGTCTTTTTGAAACTAACCGTGCAGGGATGGTTAATGTTGCAGAAGGTTCTTTTAGAGAATATGAGGATAATGATGAATATGCAGCTGGTTTAGCAATTCCCCCTTCAAAAGAGGGCAACTGTGGAACAATCATCGCATATGTTGTTGTATGGAGGCATTTGACCATAACGTAATTATTATCGGCTGATTTCTGATAAAGTTGTCAATAGGATGGAAAAAACAGAGAATATGCCCTAACAATGCCTCTTAAAATCAGCTCGGTCGTCACAAAATAATTGACGATGGGGGGGGCATATGGGTATTATCCGTGACTCAAAAAACGCCAAATAACCTAGCACCTCATCTATAAAATTCTTTATAGTGAGGAAGGGCACAAGTGCTCGTAACAATTTAATATTTATTATATACCACCTGTGGTAATTAAATTGACGAAGCACTAGGAGACGCAGATGATATCCAAAGAAATCGAAAATAAAATCAACGAATTAGCAAAAAAATATCCAAAAAAAGAGTCGGCGCTCATGCCGGCACTCGATCTCGTACAACGCAGCAATAAAAACCTCCTATCACATGAGGATATCAAAGAGACCGCACGCGTTGTCGGGGTGACTGAAAGCAAAGCTTTTGGCGTCGCAACTTATTACACGATGTATAACACGGAAAAAGTCGGGAAATTTAATCTACAGATCGACACGAATATCCCGGGTTTCTTGACCGGTGCGAACGAAATACTCGAACACCTCAGGAAAAAACTCTCAATCGATGCCGGCGAGACCACAAAGGATGGTATGTTCACCCTCTCAATCGTTGAAGATCTTGGTTCATGCGGCACCTGCCCTGTGATGCAGGTCAACGACACATATTACGAAAATCTGACAATCGAAAAGGTGGACAAGATCATAGATGAGCTGAAAAAGGACAAAACGCCTGAACCGGACACGACAGCGAACTGGGGATCCGAGTGCAAGATACTCCTAAAAAACATGGGAGAGAAAAATTCGACGAGCATCGAAACATACAAGAATAGCGGTGGCTACACAGCCCTTGCCAAAGCCCGCAAGATGAAACCTGCCGACATCGTTCAGGTGGTGAAGGAATCGATGATCAGAGGTCGCGGCGGTGCAGGTTTCGCGGCCGGGGTCAAGTGGGGATTTTTACCCAAGGATGATTCCCGTCCAATCTACCTTGTCTGCAATGCCGATGAAGGGGAGCCGGGAACATTCAAGGATCGCCAGATCATGCAATATGATCCACACCTTCTGATAGAGGGAATCGCGATCACCGCCTACGCTATAGGATCGAAAAAGGCATTCATCTATATAAGAGGTGAGTTCCGCTGGATCGCCGACATACTCGAAACGGCCATTGAACGTGCTAAGGCAGAGGGGATGCTCGGGGATCTGGACATCGTAGTTCATAAAGGGGCAGGATCATACGTCTGCGGCGAAGAGACAGCGCTGATCGAATCTATAGAGGGCAAGCGCGGCAATCCGAGAAACAAGCCGCCATTTCCTGCGAATATCGGCCTCTACGATTGTCCCACTATCGTAAATAATGTCGAGACGCTTGCGTGCATTCCATACATCATCGAAAATGGCGCAGAGGCTTTTAAAAAGATCGGAAATGCAAAGAACTCAGGGCCGAAGCTCTACGGCGTAAGCGGCCATGTAGAAAAACCTGGTGTATATGAATATCCGCTTGGAACACCGCTTGAAAAGATTCTCAAAGCAGCAGGTGGCGTGAAGGGAAAATTAAAAGCTGTAATAGTCGGAGGATTATCGGTCCCGATATTGCGCGCCGATGAGGTCAAGGATCTCAAGATGGATTTTGACGACTGCTTAGCGCATGGCACTATGCTCGGTTCCGGCGGTATCATGGTGATCAACGATACCATATCGATTCCTGAGTTAGCGCTGAGAACTATCAAATTCTACGCTCACGAATCGTGTGGCCAGTGCGTCCCGTGTCGCGATGGCAGTTCTGTGATAAAGAATATATTGAAAAGGCTGATTGCGGGCCAAGCAAAAAAAGAGGAGATCGACCAGATTTTATCCATGTGTAAGACGATAAAGGGTCTCACACTCTGCCCAACCGGCGACGCGTTCGCAATGCCTATAGAGGCTATGATTGAGAAATTTAGAGAAGAGTTTGAGGGATTAATAAAATAAATGCTGTGCGCTATGGGCTTTGCGCCATGCGTTTTAAAAGCGCATAGCGCACGACACAAAACGCATAGCAGTTCATTTTTAAGGAGGAAATACATGAGTAGCAAAATCAACATCGATGGAAGGAGTTGCAACTTTGAGGGGGCGAAAACCATCCTTGAGGTCGCACGCGACAATCACATCTACATCCCGAGCTTGTGCTACCACAAAAAGACAGGGCCGGCTAGCATGTGTCGCGTCTGCGTTGTAGAGGTGGATGGCATGAGAGGGCTTCAGACTGCTTGTTCGGTGGAGGCCAAAGATGGCATGACGGTCAAAACCGACACACCAAAGGTAATAGAAGCGAGAAAACTCGTAGTAAATCTACTCCTCGTAAATGGCCATCACAACTGTCTATCCTGTGAACAGAATGGCGAATGTGAGCTTCAGGAGGCTGCATATAAGCTTGGAATAGAAGAGCCGTCATTCGTTGTCGACGAGGGGACAAAGACAAAGGATGAGTCGAGTGAGATGATCATCCGCGACGGCAACAGATGCATACAGTGTGGCCGTTGCATCAAGGGATGCAATACAACTGTCGTCAACGAAGTGCTCGATTTCGGCTACCGCGCCGATTCGACAAAGGTGATCTGCGATGATGACCTCGCGATGGGAGATTCTTCCTGTGTCCAGTGCGGCGAGTGTTCGCAGCTCTGTCCGGTTGGCGCGATCACAGACAAGAAAGCCCATGGAAAGGGTCGTCCCTGGGAATTAAAAAAGGTCGATACGGTTTGCACATATTGTGGAGTTGGCTGTCAGCTGACGCTGCATGTCGATGAATGGAAAAATGAGATCGTGAAAGTAACAGGTGTCGATGGGGCACCTCCAAATGACGGCATGCTCTGCGTGAAGGGGCGTTACGGTTATGAGTTTGTAAACAGCCCAGAAAGGCTTACCACCCCGTTGATCAGAAACAGCAAAGGTGAGTTTGAAAATGCGACTTGGGAAGAGGCTATAAACTTCATCGCAAAAAAGTTAAATGATATTAAGCAAAAACATGGTTCGAACAGCATAACGGGCCTTGCTTCCGCCAAGGTGACAAATGAAGAGAACTTCCTATTTCAGAAGTTCATGAGAAAGGAGGTGGGCACAAATAACGTTGATCATTGTGCCCGGCTCTGACACTCCGCCACGGTGGCCGGTCTGGCTACCTCACTCGGTTCAGGCGCTATGACAAACGACATCGCAGGTATCAAGAATGCCGATGTCATTCTAATAACGGGTTCTGATACATCAGCAGCTCATCCAGTTATCGCTGCCCGCATCAAGCAGGCTGTGCGATTTGGAAAAACAAAGCTCATCGTCATCGATCCGAAAGAGATCAAGATGGCCGAATACGCAACCATCTATGCAAGGCAGAGATGCGGCACGGATGTCGCAGTATTAAACGGTATCATGCATGTGATGATCAAGAACGGTTGGTACGACAAGGCATACGTCGAAGAGCGATGCGAAGGATTTGAAGAGCTGAAAAAAGAGGTCGAGAACTATCCTCCGGAAAAGGTTGAAAAGATATCCGGCGTCCCAGCAAAGCAGATAGAAGAGATAGCAGAACTTTTTGGCAAGGCCGAAACCGCGAGCCTCTTCTATGCGATGGGAATCACACAGCATACGACCGGCGTCGATAACGTCTGGTCAACTGCCAATCTGCAGATGCTCTGCGGCAACCTTGGAAAGGATGGCGGAGGCGTCAATCCACTCAGAGGCCAATCAAACGTACAGGGTGCTTGCGATATGGGTGGGCTTCCGAATGTCTTTCCGGGATATCAAAAAGTTATCGATGAAAATGCAGTAGCAAAATTTGAAAAGGCCTGGAACTGCAAGCTTTCGAATAAAGTCGGACTAACTGTGACAGAGATGCTTGGTGGCGCTCACGATGGAAAGGTGAAGGCGATCTATTGCATGGGAGAAAATCCGATGCTCTCAGATCCTGATCTCACGCACGCAAAAGAGGCGCTCGAAAAATTAGAGCTGCTAGTCGTTCAGGATCTCTTCATTACAGAGACTGCAGAACTTGCTCATGTAATCTTGCCGGCTGCAACTTTTGCCGAAAAAGAGGGGCATTACACTAATACAGAGCGAAGGGTGCAGCGTTTGAGAAAAGCCGTCAACTCTCCTGGAGAAACAAAACAGGATTGGATGATCATACAGGATATCGCAAACGCGATGGGTGGCGAATGGAAGTATCAATCGGTAAAGGATATAACCGATGAAGTTTGTCAGCTCACTCCACAATATGGTGGCATCACATGGGAGAGAACGGAGAAGATCAGTTTGCAATGGCCATGCCCGACAACGGAACATCCGGGCACACCATACCTTCATAAAGGGAAATTTGCACGCGGCAAGGGACTTATGAAGGCTATACCATTCAAAGAGCCGGCTGAGCTGCCTGATGAAGAGTATCCACTTGTTATGACGACAGGCCGAGTACTGGAACATTTTCACACGGGAACCATGACAAGAAAGACTCAAGGGCTAAATAACTTAGCAGGCCCGATGGTCATGATCTCTGTCGAAGATGCCGAAAGCCTGGGAATTAAAAACAGCGAACTCGTGAAAGTCACCACGCGTCGTGGCGAAATTCACACACCTGCTTTTGTAACAAGAAGAATCGGCAAGGGAACGATTTACATCCCGTTCCATTATAAGGAAGCTGCGGCTAATTTGTTGACCAATCCGGTCGTAGATCCGGTGGCCAAGATTCCAGAATACAAGGCCTGTTCTGCACGCGTCGAAAAATTAAATGGAGAAATAGCTGATTCACCTTCGTGTAGAATCGGAAGGGTTAAATAGGTCAATGGTTAAAATTGATATCGACACCATATTTCTCAAGGCAATAGAAAAGGAAGAAAAATCTTCAAAATTCTATTCCGACTTATCGGAAAAATCGAAAGATGAATCTTTAAAGATTTTTTTTAAGGAGCTCTCTCAGGATGAGCTGTCACATAAAAATTATTTGGAAAATCTCAGAAAAAATCCTCGCCTGATAACCAGGATAAATGAGAACTACGACGACATAATTTCAATTATTGATTCTTCCCCTCCTGAATTTAATCCAAATATGAATATCATGGATGCTTTTAAACTCGCCATAAATAAAGAGGAAGAAGCTGCTCTCCTTTATAATTCTTTGGTCAGCCGCGTCGATGATCCTGAAGCCGTTAAAATTATCAAATACCTGGCGAATATGGAGATGGGACACAGAAGTAAACTTGAAGGCATACTCCTCACGTTTAAATAACAATCCCAAAGGAGAATTTATATGGATAAGATTGAAATGGAAAAAATATTTTCGACAGCAATCGACAGAGAGATTGAGGCCTACGAATTTTATAAGGATGTCGCAACCAGGATTGATAACAAGGAAGTAAAAACGGTCTTTGAGCAGCTCGCGAAGGAGGAGATGGGACACAAGGATATGCTTGAATCACTAAAAAATGATCCGACAAAGATGATGAAGATCACCCCTCCTGCTGCAGATTACAAGGTCGCTGAAGCCACAGAGTTGCCCCCCTTGAGCACCGACATGAAGCCAGCGGATGCCATAGCGCTTGCCATGAAGAAGGAAGAGGCGGCTGTTGAATTCTATCGCGGGATGGCTGCCGGAGCAGAAGAGAGTAGTATCAAAGATATGTTCGAAAATTTAGCCAACATGGAACTCGGTCACAAGCATCGACTGGAGAATGTCTTCGTTGAGATTGGGTATCCGGAGGTGTTTTAAAAGCAGTGTAGGAGTGTTGAAGTGTTTGAGTAAGGGCTCTAATTTTTATCTTCCTTTGCTTTATTTAGTATCCTCCTATCCCCCACCCTCATCGTTGTACCTTCGGAATCGTAGCGGGATAGAAGTAAGAGACAAAATTTTCTGTTTGCGCCGATAAGATCTCTAAACTCGGCTACTGTCATACCAGAGGGTGTTGATTTTAAAGCCTCAACAAGTTTTTTTCTGAATTCATCCACAATGGAAGCATGTATATAATTTCCTTCTATGGAATAAACCCTGCCTTTTTTTACAAGGGAGTTGAGTACGAATTTTAATCTTCCTTTATCAATTCCCTTCCCCTTGGATATCTCTATGAGTTCAGATTCAAGAGGCGTTTTGGTTCCACAATCGGCAAGCAGTTTCTCTACGAAATTCAATTCATCAGTTGACGCCTCATCTATTTTCCTTAGCAGCCTTTCCACAGCTGGCGGTGAGACAACCGATTCTACAGCCTCTCCTCTTGCTACTCTATTAATTCTCTCAATCAGCGCCTTTGTCCTTCGCCTGTGATGTAGAGGATTTGAATCGATAATTTCACCGGCACCTATGGTCATATCACCGGATGAATTCCGCATTATAAATTTATCCCCTTTTGCGATCGCACATGGCGTGGGAAGATGTATTTGAGCGATAGCACGCTCATCTCCCTTGAGTCTGTTCCTGTCTATCAGATGCACCTTCGCCATCGATTCGAATGTTCCAAGGTGAAAGGTGACATTGCTCCATAGGCTCA
This sequence comes from Pseudomonadota bacterium, assembly GCA_043818055.1. Classification (GTDB taxonomy): domain Bacteria; phylum UBA10199; class UBA10199; order 2-02-FULL-44-16; family JBDRGF01; genus JBDRGF01. Next base: position 71,361 of record JBDRGF010000033.1, read on the forward strand.
GGGCTTTGGATGATCGAAATAATTTTATCTTTGCATCGACCATTTGGGTGGTTTCAAGTGCCCTGTTTGAAATAAGCTGTCCTCGTCTGAACCCATCGAGTTTGAATCCGGGAATATTGATCGACGCACGATCTCCCGCAACCACTTCGTCAACCTGAGTACGATCCCTCTCAATCCTTCTAATCCTGTGACTCTTTCTATCTCCAGGAATTACGAAGATCTCCTGATTTGACTCAAGCCTCCCACTCAGAACTGAGCCATTAAAAACCGCTCCAAAGCCCTGGACATAAAATGCCCTATCTATAAACATCCTGAAATCCCCTCCTTGAGGGCGTTCTGGAATTGATTTTATAATTTCAGATATGGTTGATTTGAGCTCGTCGATACCAAATCCGGATGTTGATGACACCTGAATGATCGGCGCGTTCTTTAGAAAAGTCTCATCAGTTAATTTTTTGATATCATTTTTCGCAATTGAGATCATTTCATCATCGGCCAGATCGCATTTGGTGAGCACAACTATCCCGGATTTTATTGAGAGGGCATCCATGATTTCGATGTGCTCCCTTGTTTGAGGCATGACTCCTTCATTTGCTGCAACGACCAATAATCCAAAATCGATCCCGCTCGCTCCAGCTACCATGTTATGAATAAAATCCTTGTGGCCGGGGACATCGATGATGCCGACCTTATCATCTCCGAGTGTTAGATGGGTAAATCCCAGGTTGATCGTAATTCCGCGTTTTTTTTCTTCAGGATGGGTATCACAGTCAAAACCTGTAAGGGCTTTTACCAGAGCTGTTTTACCGTGATCGACATGACCGGCTGTGCCGAGTATTATATGTTTCATAATCTAATAGATGTAGGGGCAGACCCCCGTGTCTGCCCGAGGGCTGACGCATAAGAAGATGAGACAGAATCACAAATATATTCCATATTTTCTTCGAAAACTGTAAACACGTCTAAAATAAAATTTCCCTTACGTAATACTCCAATGATAGGATGATCTGATTTTAGAAGTTTATAGTAAAATTGTTCGGCGAGCTTCGCGTCCTTTGATTTTGAAGATTGATCGAATTCAATTTTTACGGCGAAACTTTTCAATTTCAAATTTGGCAGTGAACCTCCACCTACCTGTGCAAAACTGTCGACTACTTTGCATCTCACACCGGCTTTCGTAAGTTCGTTTTGAAAACTCGAGGCCAATGCATTTAGCTCCTTATCAGAACGATTCAACATCGAAAAGAGGGGGTTCGATTTAAGAAGGCTATTTTCATCAAGATACTCTCTACATGCTGCGGAGAGTATCGCCAGTGTCAGTTTGCCAACTCTTAGAGCCCTCATCATCGGGGCTTTATCGAGTTTTCGTATCAAGGCATTCCTTCCCGCTACGACACCACCCTGGGGTCCTCCGAGAAGTTTATCACAGCTGAATGTAACAAGGTCAGCGCCACTTTCCAGGGCTGATTTTACATTCGGTTCGTCATTCATGGGAAGGCCATCAATATTCTTGAGCAATCCGGAACCTATATCATATAACAGTAGCAAATTATTAGAATGCGCGAGTTTGGAGAGGTCATTCACATCCACATCCTCTGTGAAACCTTGAATTGTGTAATTGGATGTATGTGCCTTGAATATCATCCCTGTCTTAGGCGTGATCGCATCTTCGAAATCTTTTATGCGCGTCTTGTTAGTCGCTCCAACTTCGACCATCTTCACACCAGCCGCCCTCATAATCTCGGGGATGCGAAATGATCCTCCGATTTCGATGAGTTCGCCACGGGAAATTATTATCTCCTTTCCCCTGGTCAAAGTATTTAATGCCAGAATTATTCCAGCTGCATTATTGTTGACTACGATTGCATCTTCAGCACCTGTAAGATATTTGATGAGCTCAGTTACATGTATACTTCGACTTCCGCGCTTTCCATTTTCAAGGTCGAACTCTAAGTTTGAATAACCTGTGAGAATTTCAACAGCATCCTCAACAGCCTTTCTCCCAATCGGCGCCCGTCCCAAATTGGTATGAAGGACGACGCCAGTAGCGTTGATGACAGGCTTTAGTGATTTGCCAGCGATAGATTCTACCAGCTCTTTAACCTTTGAAACCAGCTGATCATCTGTGGATGCCTGTTTTTCGGATTGTATCTCGACTCTTGCAACATTAATCGAACTACGCACCGCATAGGTGACAAGCTCCCTGCCATATTCTTCCGACAGGGCTTTAATCTCAGGATACTCAAGCACCCTATCCACTCCCGGCAATTTCCTAAATTCATTTCCCATATGTAATAAATTATTTCCTTAATAACTTACGCACTCAAGCACTTCTACACTTAAACACTGTTTTTCTTGCAGAGAGGGCAGGAATCGAACCTGCCACAGACGGTTTTATCCGGCCGCTACTGGCTTTGAAGGCCAGCTAAAACACCAGTTTATTCCTCTCTATTCATGCCGACTTATGTGGAATCAACATAACTTTAATTCCTGGTCAATATAAATTCTATTTATGGAGATTTAAAAAATATTTAGGTGGTCGAATAAATCATGAATTACAACAGGTTAGAAAGGATGATCTCAGGGTTGAAATTTGACAAAGGGAGATAAAAGGAGCAAAATCTGCTTTAGATTTTTGAAAACTTAAGCACGGGGACAGAGATTTGAATTAAGAATGCTCTCACTTCCCAGGGGGTGAAATAAATTTCATTTACTGGAGAAAAGTGTAACAGTTCTTTGCGCCAAAGGGAGGCTTGCGGCTGCTTCAAACCCTGTTCCCCGTGTTTAAGTTTTCAAAACAATCAGTTAATATTTTCAATCAGTTATTCCTTAATACATGAAATTTTGAACCGTTCAAGAGATTTTAGTGATTTTTATTCTTTTGAGGATAAAATTAACTGTTTATTCTCGTCCATAATTTCAAAATTGTTTAAATATATCAAATGCATATACTTTGCCTTGTCATAATTATTTTTTCTGTTATCAACAATAAAATTCGAAACTGCTGAATGCAAATTACTTATCTGTTCCGTTAAATAGTATAATTGAGACTCTGTAAACCAATTCAAATGAATTCTTGAAATCACTTTATTACTAGAACCATGTGATTGGTTGGGACTTTTAAAATATCTTTTAAAAACCGGTTCGTGTATCCTTAAAAATGTTTTAATAAACTTTTTTGACCTTCCCAATTGATATCTTGTATGTGTTGGGGGATTTATCAATAGTTTCCCGTCCGGCCTACAAATCACGACGTCTTTTCTCTTGAGCATTTCAATTAACTCTGCAACTTGTTTCTTCTTATCTGAAAAACATTCAACAATTTCTTCCTTGGAAAGTGGCCACTTCAATAGAAGAATCATAATGTAAACAGAAATCTCACTTGTACACCAGGCATCAGACTCCTCCTCCTCAAAAATATACAGCCTGTTATCCGGCCTCATAGTTTCGGAAAAGATGTCCGATATTTCAATATTAAGAAACGAACAGATGCTATCCAACTGAGAGATGCTCATTTTGGATTCACATTTAAACATGCGAGAAATTAACGAAGGGGTTAGCTGCAAAGCTGCGGCTAAATCCTTTCTTCTAAGGCCTTTTAGCTTAATAATTTCGTCCAACCTTTTGCAAACTTTATTTTGTAGCGCTATATTGTCTTTCATTAGCCGTTCTCCTTCTTACATGACAAAAGATTCAATTGCAAGCACTAAATTGAATATCTTTCAACTTGCAAATCTCATTCAACTTTTTCTTGACCTAACCGTGTAAATAACATAATCAGCCAAGATGCAAAATATCACTAATAGCGAGTTTGAGAGGTATCAATGAAAACTTGTTTTGACAAGGAGAAAAAGGACATCCTGATGGGGGAGTTGGATAACATAGATGTATCATCGCGCATCGTTGGAAAAAGCAAAAACTTGACAGGGTTGCTTCAGAAGGCACGCATGGTAAAGGGACATCACGACGCCAACGTCCTGATCGAAGGCGAGAGCGGCACGGGGAAGGAATTGCTGGCGAGATACATCCATAGTCTTGAAGGTGATACAAAACGGCCGCTGATTGTTGTGAATTGTGCGGCTATTCCGGAAAATCTGATCGAATCTGAGTTGTTTGGTCATGAAAGAGGCTCCTTCACAGGGGCTACAAAGAAAAAAATTGGGAAATTCGCCTTAGCCGACGAGGGAGATGTCTTTCTCGATGAGATCAGCACCTTAAAAATCGAAACACAGGCAAAGCTTTTGAGAGTATTGCAAGAGAAAGAATTCTGTCCAATAGGCAGCAATTTCCCCGTGAGATCAAGTTTTCGGGTGATAGCTGCATCCAATGAGAATCTGGAAATGATGATTGCTCAGGGCAGGTTTCGCTTAGATCTGTACCACCGCCTGAAGATCATAACACTGACAACGCCGCCCCTCAGAGATCGAAAAGAGGACATAGAAGCGCTCGTTTTGTATTTTCTAAAAAAGTTCAGCGCACAAGGTAAATTAAAGAAGATATCAAAATCGACAATTGAAAAGCTAAAGAAATACGATTGGCCAGGGAATATAAGAGAACTAGAAAATGTGATTCACAACGCAGCGATATTCACAGAGAGCTATTTTATAGAAGAAAACGACATCTCGATTCCAGCTCGCACATCAGCTGCTCACACAGGAATGATGAATCTTTCACCTATGGTAACAGGCACCGTCATGCCACTGAAAACACTTCTTTCAAAGATTGAGAGAGAGTATATAAAAGAGTCTATCAGCTTTATGAATGGCGAGAAGGCAAAAGCCGCAAAGCATCTTGGCATTGGCAGAACGACGCTCTTTACAAAGTTGAAGAAAATGTAACTATTCAGGTACCCTGATAACATATTGAAATGATTGACGTTGTATAACCCTGTTTGTCATCCCCGACTTGATCGGGGATCCAGGAAAGCCTTATTGTATTTGGATTCCCGCCTACGCTGAAATGACAGATACCTGAATAGTTACAAAGTTTTTTGAATATCAGATGGCCTCATTACCCAACTTTCATTTATAAGTCCATAAAAAAATTTTATAGACCTTTCCTCTTATCATAAATTATTCTCATAATATAACCGCCCGCTACACAAAAAACTAAGAATATCATATAGTTACATATAGTATCCCAACCTCTCAAATAGTCATTTGCCCTTGCAGAATTCCCCTTTTCAAAGTACTAAATCTATAAAATGAAGATAGATTTTGAAGCATTCATACTTGCCGGGGGAAAATCTAGCCGATTCGGCTCTAACAAGGCGCTCGTCAAACTCAATGAGGAAACCCTGCTTGAAATCATACTCGGAAAGCTAAGGCAAATTTTTCCAAAGGTTACAATTGTTGTTAAAGATTCCGCACAGGTCACAACACTAAAAATTGACCATATCGTGGACAACCATCAATACCCGGGTGCCCTTGCCGGGATTGCGACTGCCCTTTCCACAGCTAAAGCCCAGAAAATTTTTATTGTCTCATGCGACCAGCCACTGATCGATCACAAGGTGATCGATAAAATTCTTCAAAACGCGGGAGATGAGGAATTGTTGCTCCCGGTTGTCGATGGATTCAAACAACCGCTGCAAGCCCTATATGATAAAAAAGCATATCTTAAGTTGCCCGGCGACTTGAATGCTGCGCTTCCTGATTTTACCTGTAAGTTGATCACGAGGCAGATGCTCCGAGGTGAGTTTTGCGGGATCCCAAATTTTGAGAAGTCCTTTGTCAACGTCAACACACAAAGCGACTTTGAACGCGTCAAAAGAATATGGAGAAACCTATGAAAAAAATATTAAAACTAACCCTATGTATTGCTATGATTTTTAGCAGCTCAATTGCGTTTGCCAAAGAAAAAGCAATAATCCTGGCAACAACTACAAGCACTGAAAACTCAGGACTTCTGGACTACATTCATCCCGATTTCACTCAAAAAACAGGGATTAAGGTCAAAGTCGTTGCTAAGGGGACAGGCGCCGCACTCAAGATGGCGATGGATGGGAATGCCGATATTGTAATGGCGCACGCAAAGAATCGTGAGTTAAAATTCGTAGAAGAGGGATATGGAATAGACAGACATGAATTCATGCATAACGATTTTATCATAGTCGGACCTGCGAGCGATCCGGCAGACATTTATGGAATGACAGATGCGGCATCAGCGTTGTCTAAAATTGCAAAATTTAAGAAGACCCCCTTTATCTCGCGGGGTGATAACTCCGGCACTCATATCAAAGAGCAACAGCTCTGGAAGAATTCGACAGCTGATCTAATAGAAGATAATCAAGATGTAATGGCAGAAGGTCAAATAAAGAACGTAAAATCTATTAGGCCAAAAGGGAGATGGTATCTCTCCGTCGGCCAGGGCATGGCAAAGACATTTGGAATCGCCTATGAAAAGAATGCCTATACTATAATAGATAGAGGCACCTTTATCGCGCTATCCGATAAATATAAGCTCAAAATCATGGTGGAGGGAGATCCAAAGCTCTTCAATCAATATTCGATCATGGCCGTCAATCCAAAGAAATATCCGCACGTGAAATATAAATACTCAAAAAAATATATAGACTGGATCCTCTCTCCTTCGACTCTGAAGATGATTGCGAACTACAAGATCAAGGGAGAGCAGCTCTTTTTTCCTGAAAAGATGCCCGATTGATTAAACTGCATCTTCAAAAATTTTTCTTTAAATATAGCTGCCGCAAAACGCACTCTCTATTTTGTAGGGGCGGCCCCCTGTGGCCGCCCGCGGGTAAGCACGGGGGCTTCCCCCTACATCAATAAATTATACAAAACGGACAATTTGTTTTGCGGTAGCTATATCTGATCAAACTATGATAAAAGGACGAAATGTTTTTGGATTCTATACAACAAGCCCTGCTCAACATCACAAACCTCAACCCTGAACTACTAAACATCGTTTTGAGGTCGCTCCTGCTCGCTACAACATCGACTTTTGTTGCGGCGATCGTCGGCATATCGCTTGGAATATCGATCGCCAGATCCAATTTTTCAGGAAAGAGACTTATCATTTCCCTCATCAACACAGGAATGGCATTTCCAACAGTTGTAGTGGGCATTGTCCTCTACTGCATCCTCTCCAAAAACGGCCCCCTTGGAATTTATTCCCTCCTCTATACAAAAATAGCAATAATTCTGGGGCAGATAGTTTTAGGGCTGCCCATCGTCATAGCGATAACGATCAGCTCCATCTCCCATCTCGACAAAAATCTCTTTAAACTTATCGACATCTTCAATGCCCGGGGAAGCCTTAAGCTTTTTACTATACTAAAAGAGGCCAGATTTGGAATCATTACTGCAATCGTCGCCTGCTTCGGAAGGGTGATAGCAGAGGTTGGAGTATCGATGATACTGGGCGGCAATATCAAAGAATACACCCGCACGATGACGACAGCGATCGCGCTCGAACACGACAAGGGGGAACTATCATTGGCCCTGGCACTTGGAATTATCCTCCTTTGCATATCGCTTGGCGTCAACATCCTCTTTCAACACTATAAGCCCCATGAAAGGGAAGCATGATCGAGATAAACGGACTGACAATTTCAAAGGGATCAAAAAAGATACTCGACATCGATCACTTAAAACTCGAATCCGGGAAGGTCACAGCGATATTGGGACCCAACGGCTCCGGTAAAACAACGCTCCTCGAGACTATAGCCCTCCTCAACAGGGATGAGCTATCAAAAATCAAATTTGACGGAAGCGATATCACACTTGAAAATCTTCCCCAGTTAAAAAGATCTATTGCGCTCCTGTTGCAAAGGCCGACGCTATTTGAATCTCCGGTCATCGACAACGTCTGCTTCGGCCTGATCGCCAAGGGCTTTTCCAAAAGAGAGGCTACTCCCCGGGCGATTGAGATGTTAAAAAGACTTGGCATCGATCATATATCAAAAAGAACCCCCACCTCGCTATCAGGCGGGGAACGGCAGAGGGTCTGCCTAGCCGCTCTTCTCGTTTTAAAACCAAAATGGTTGCTATTGGATGAACCATTTTCAAACATCGATACAGAAAATCGCGAGATGTTCAAAAGGCTGATCACAGAGCTATCCAAAGTAGGCGTCGGGGTGATATACTCGAGCCATAGAGTTCCAGAGGCGGTTCTCCTCTCCGACCATATCTATCACCTTTATGAAGGCAGGCTTTCCGAAGAGGTGATGGAGAATGTATTCACTGTCGAGATCCTCAAAGAGGGGGAAGAGAGATTCTTCGAGCTTGCCAGAAAACAAAGGATCTACATAGCAGATGATCTTGAGGGAATCTGTCGAATCTCGATCGATCCCAAAAATCTGATACTCTCCCTGAAGCCATTCAAATCGAGCGCTAGAAATATGCTGATCGGAAAGGTGATATCGATATCCTCTCATCACGATCTCGTTCGGGTCGAAATGGATGCAGGAATCCCTCTCCATGCGATCATAACGCACCAATCGTTGGAGGAATTGAAGCTCATCCCAGAGAAGAACATCATAGTCTCATTCAAGGCGACTGCTATTAAGGTGATCAAGATTTGATTTAGACATAAGTCATATCATGTGCTATCATTCGCAAAAATAAAAAGGGGGGATATATGAATTTTAAAAGGATCTTAATCGCAACGGTCGTAGTAACAATCGTAAACGCACTCTTTGGCTGGCTCACATGCGGCTGGCTCTTCAACTGGGTATATCAGCTGGAGCCGGTGAACGTCTGGATCGCTGAGGCTGAGATGACCCCGACTTTCATGCTCTGGGCAAATTTGGGAAGCTTAGTCATCGCCTTTTTGTTCGTACTGATCTTCGCCCGCCTTCAGGATTGCCTTCCAGGTAAATGCCGATGCTGTAGGGGTATATCGTATGGCGTGATCGTGTGGCTGCTGGGCGTGCTTCCAGGCATGTTCTCGATCTACATGTTCATGAACATAAATAAAACCGTGCCGATCTACTTGGCGCTGAGCGGACTGGTCAGAATGTTGATCTTGGGTGGAATAACAGGTCTAATCGTCAACAAGAAGGTAGAAGGTGAAAGCTGCTGCTGCGGTTCTGGTAAATAACAAAACAATCAATTGATTTGCAAAAAGGCCGCTATCAATAGCGGCCTTTTTAGTACAAAAGATATCTTCTATTTTTTTAAATCTTTAGAATCAATTTTAATTTCTAAATCCTTAGGATCGATATTAATCTTCACTTCCGGGCAATCAAATTCCAACATTTCGATATGTTCACCGCTTCTGATCAATGCGTCCGTAACCTTCTGCGAAAATTTCTCCATATCTTTCAACATTTTTATGATCGCACGATCCTCTAACGTCGGTTTTGAAGTTGGCTTGGATGTCGGGGCAGGTCTGCTTGTCGGCTTTGACGTTGATTGTTTTGTTACCTGCTCTGGGGTTTTTAGATATCTTCCAGGTTTAAAACGAGGCTCAAACTGACTTAAGTTAAACGAATCCATTTCGATATGTTCCGATACCATCGGCTTAGACTTTTCCAAAGACTCTAAGTACCGAGAAATCTGATCGTCATTCAACGATACAGGTTTAGAGATCGGCTTTCTCTTTTTCACCGGCTGTGATGCTGGTGCTTTTACCTTCACTGGTTTTGCTTTAATCTTCATAAAATTCTCCTTTTTAAAATTTCCCCCAGAATTGTTATCTATACTACCATTATCGGGTGAAAGTACAAAAATGTTGCTAGCATTATGTAAAAAAAATAAAGGCAATAATATCAATGCGTTACATAACCAAAAATTGCACCTGATCGCCCGATTTAAACCCATCTCTCTTTTCAGGGTAGAACACAAGAGCATTGCCTCTAGATAGAAGGCTTAAAGACTGGGAGCTTTGGTTATCGAAGATTTCGAGGTTATATCGATCATCTTCAAGCTTATATCTTCCCATCAAAAATGAGGTTCTGTCTGACTTATATTTTAGATCGGAAGTCAATATTCCCTCATAAAATTTCGGATAGCAATCCGCTGTATTCATTCCCGAGAGCCTGTCCACAACTCCCTTAACAACAACCTCACACAACACAGCGACGGAGACCGGATTGCCGGGGAGGCCGAGAAAAACCTGATTATTTTTTTTCGCTAAGAGCAGAGGCCTGCCGGGCTTTATTTTGGCGCGCCAGAAGATGATCTTCCAACCGAGCTCTTCAAGGCATGGCCTAATATAGTCCCTCTCCCCCATCGAAACACCGCCGGTAGAAATTATCAAACCGTTCCCTAACAACTCTGCTTTTTGAATTGTTTCTTTGAGCTTTTCCTTCGTATCACCAGCGTTGCCCATATATTTTACATCAATCCCCCACTCCCTGAATTTAAGATCGAGAAATACTCTGTTACTATTGATAATCGCATCGCCTCTAGGATTCTCATCCACAATTTCGTCACCAGTTGTAAAAAAAACGACCTGGGGTTTTGGATAAACACTTAGATGCGTTATTCCTTGTGTATATAAGTTTGCGATGTCGGCGGGTTGAAGCCTTTTGTTTTTTGGAATTAGCGCGTCGCCCTTTTTTGTATCGTTGTCGAATTTACGAATATTCGCCCACGTTTTTGGCATGAAGTCGAAGTTAACTATGTTGCCATCACCCTTTGAGTTTTCAACAGGTATGACGGCGTTGCAGTTGGGAGGAATTCGGGCGCCGGTCATGATTTTCACGCAGCAGCCTGGAGGTATTTCGCCGTTGTAATTTTGTCCGGCAAACGACTCGTCGCTGACTCTGAACGCCTGTCGTTCAATTGGTGCATCGCTCTTGATGTCATGTGTGTTGATCGCCCAGCCATCCATGGCCGAGTTATCAAATCCCGGTACATCACGAAGGGTTTTGATTTCAGCGCTCGTGACTAAACCGGCAGCTTCACTAACGGGAATCGATATTGGATTTCCCGGTTGAGCAGCATCGATGCATTCGTTTAGAACTTCTTTGTAGGTGATGTTTTGTTTCATAATTTCTTCTGTGGCTATTCGAAAATAGTATTAATGTAGGGGTCGGCCCCTGTGCCGACCCTTAAAAACGGGCAACCACAGGGGGTTGCCCCTACAAAAAACAAAACATATTTTCGAACAGCTTGAAGCGGTTACACCGTCTCATCTTTACAATCGCTCACCTCTCCCTTGAGCACTTTGATCGCGTGGGGGAGGAGCGGTTTTAAAATTTCGAACGACTCAATGACGCTCTTTGGCTTCCCCGGCAGGTTTATTACGAGCGTCTTGCCGATCGTGCCCGCAACACCGCGCGTGATCGGGGCGTAGGGTGTGATTTTTAGGCTCTCCATCATAAGATATGTGATGATGTTGTCTGCCCGACGTTCCAAAAGGGAAAGGGTCACCTCCGGCGTCCTGTCGCTTGGCGCAAATCCAGTACCACCACTAGTCAAAAGCAGATCGCACTCTCCCACCAGCCCTAAAATCCCTTCATTGATCCGCCTTTTTTCGTCCGGAACAACTTTAGTAGCAGAGAGGATAAAGACCTCATCCATTTCGATATGTTCTTCAAATAAAGGGATCGTTTCATCGGGGCGCGATCCGGTGAATGCCCTGTCGCTCACTATGAGAAGTCCAACTTTAATCATAATATTTCCTCTAAAATGTCATCCCTGCGAACAGACTGTGTCATAATTCAAATTTTACATATAATGTCATTCTGAGCGAAGCGAAGAATCTTGTGATTTCGGATACTTAAGATCCTTCACTTTGTTCAGGATGACACCAAAAACCAATTATGACACAGTCTGGAAGGCAGGGATCCAGTCTTATGTCTATTATATGGATTCCCGCCTTCGCGGGAATGACAACAGGGGCACACCCTCTTTCACAACTCCACCCGTCACCACCTTTGCAAATACACCCTCTATCGGCATCACACAGGTGCCGACCGTTTTTGCGATGTGGCATGGATGATGGCATTCTTTGCCGATCTGGGTGATCTCAAGTTCGACCACATCACCTAATTTCAAACGTGTGCCGACGGGTAAGGTGTAAAGGGAGATGCCCTCTGTGATAACATTTTCGCCAAAGGCCCCAGCTGCAACCGTAATCCCCTTCTCAACAACTTTTTTTATGCTCTCCGAAGCGATGAGGCTCACCTGCCTCTCACTTCCCGCGTGTGCATCACCTTCAATGCCAAAGTCCTTAATGAACGTCACCTCATTGACAGGGGACTTCGTCGTTCCTTTTTTCAAACTCGTGCAGAGATTAACGACGGTAGCTGCCACTTGCACCTCCCTCTTTGCTGATGAGGCGCACCGGCCCAATCTCAATCCCTCTATCGAGTGCCTTGCACATATCGTATATGGTGAGCGCGGCGACAGAAACTCCTGTCAGCGCCTCCATCTCGACGCCTGTCTTGCCAGTTAGTTTAGATGTGCATGTGATTCGAATCTGGTCGACATCCTCGAGCACATCAAAGTTCAAGTCGATGTGTTCGATCGACAGCGGATGACAAAGGGGGATCAGCTCCGCTGTCTTTTTCACCGCCTGAATGCCTGCGATTTTCGCGGTAGAGAGCACATCGCCCTTTTTCACATTGTTATCGACTATCGCTTTGAGCGTCTCTTTCGAGAGCTTCACAAAACCCTCTGCGGTAGCTATCCTGTAAGTATTCTGTTTATCCTGAACATCGACCATGGAGGCTTTCCCCTTCGCGTCGATATGAGTGAGACTTTCTTTCATCATCCACCTACCTCTTTCATCGGGTGACATATTCTTTTCGGTTCTTCCAGCTTATCCCTTATCCTCTGAAGCTGATCACGCTTTAACGACACGATACTCTCAACACCTTGAGAGAGAAGCCTCTTATTTCCTATCATCTTTTTAAGATCTACGACTTCGCTGGATCGCAGACATGTCTTTGCGACCCCCTTTGATGTGAGGCGCAGCTTCGCACAATCGTCGCAGAATTTGTCGGAGTTTGGTGAAATAAAACCGATCGACCCCAAGGCCTCCGGAATACGAAAGACCTTCACATGCGTCCCATCGTTGGATCTGATGGATGACATAAGCTCACCGAATTCACTTATCAGAATTTTTTTAATCTCATCGCTTGAGATAAAGCGTCTGCTCCACTCTTCGTCTGATTCGCCCTGTTGCATAAGCTCGATGAAACGAAGGTTGATCTTGTGAGCAGTTGTGAGTTTTGATAGCTTCACTATCTCAGATTCGTTGACCCCTTTTATAATGACCGTATTCAGCTTGATCGGCGAAAAACCAATTTTAAGCGCCTCTTCAACCGAACCCCAAACATCTCCTAAGAGATCCTGTCCTGAGAGCTCTCGATAGATCTTCTCACACAGCGCATCGAGGCTGAACGTGATGCGCTTCAAACCCGCGGCGTATAGATCTTTGAGATAAGGCCTTGCAAGCGTCCCATTTGTGGTGATCGATATATCCGTGAGGGGTAATTTTTTAAGCTGACCTATAAAATCTACGAGCCCCTCTCTGCAGAATGGCTCACCGCCGGTGATCTTGACGCGATGAATGCCGTGCTTTGAAAATTCTCCAACGATCTCGTAAAGTTCATCCCACGAGAGATAGTCGTCACTAATCTGTTTCTCACGTTTATTAGGTGAGCAATAGAGACAGTTGAGATTGCAATAATCGGTCACGGATATCCGCAATGTGTCTATTTTAAGAGCTTTCATGGCGACAATGGGAATAGCATATGCATGATATGATGCAAGAGGAGAATCTCTTGAAGAGAGCAAAATTTCGCAAAAGATGCTTGTTTTTTTCTTTTTTTCATGAAAAAGCCTAAAACCCTTAAGGCGCAAACATCAACGAGCAGTATAACTGCCGCCAAGGAGAACAACATGGCATTTTTATCAACACGAATATCCCCATCGGTAATACAACGTATGCGAGAGGTGGCGCCACCCGAAATGAGCGCCCATCTTTTAAGCCTCTCCATGACCAAATTATCAAACGCGCTGTTATCCTCTGGAAAACCGCTCAAAGCGACCTTATACGGAACATGCCTTGAAAATGCCGGCTGTGGCACAAGCTGTGATTCGATTCTGCTTAACACTCCGGATCGCGTCTTTCATGACCTGAATTGTCTGCTACAAGGTATAAAGGATTCAAAGATCAGGGAATGCGACATACGCACCCTTACAGAAGGGGTTTCGATTGCAGATATCTCGGGGGATTATATTCCACAAGCCCTCGTCTTTCAGACCTTTGGAGCCTTAACACTTTTTGCCTTCGATGAGTTGATCGGATCCTATCTGGCAAAAGAGATGAGTTCTATGGCGCGCATGTTCGAACAGATAGCTACCGCAGAGGATTATAACTTCTCCAATGACGTACTGATGCAACACCTCAAAAAAATTGGCAATATCCAATTTTTATTTCATGAAATACAAAACTGTGACAGAAATTCGCTTGCGTTCAGAACACATATAGTAGGTGCGCACCTAGTCTCTCTTACGATACAACTATTTCATCCCGAACCTTTTCTATTTAAAACTGCGCTTCTCGATAAACTTGAATACATTTCCTTAGAAGATGCAGTTGTGCATGTAACCGACATACTCGAAGAGGTTCATCGAAAAATTCCAGCAAAAATTGTGGGCGTCAGAGGTTTTCATTCAATCAAAGAGGCCTTAATTATGGGACTCAAAAAACAAATGAAAAATATTAAAAAGGATTTAACGCCTGACGAAAAGAGAATTTTCGACCCAAATCAGGTTCGCATGCACGTCGACGAATATGGACGCATTTTCTTTCAAATAAATGGCTTTGGCGGTTACGGGAGTAAAATCATTCTTGAGGTTCAACACAAAAAAAATGGTGAACACCCCTTCCTAGATCTACGTTTTCATCCATTTCCATCGACACTTACAAGACTATCCAGGCCGTGCGATCTCGAACAGATGGAAAGCTATAGAAATGGCAACAGCAGATCGATGGCAATAAAAACTGGCATATTCAGTCGATACGTCTCTACCTTCAACTTTAATATCAAGCCAAAAGATGTTACTGAAGCGCTCGATAACTATACAAAACGGTTTCGTCAAAGCAAAGGTATTAAACCTTTCATAATTCAATTCAAATGGAATACTCCGAGCAGCAACGATCAACACGGCATTTCATTGCCAGCTAATGTATTTCTCGCTGGCCAACAGAAACCAGTTTTAGGGGAATTTTTGATCAAACGTGATAAAGATGGCAAAGAACACTGCCTTTTTATAGATTCAGAGGAGCTCGCTGCCACAGCCAAGTCTGATATTTTAGAGATCGAAGTGGACAGCATGATATACGACAACACTCCGTTGATACAGCTTCTCAAAAAAGCTTTATACCCGATGGGAATAACAGAAGAATCAGAGATCGAAGAGAGCATCTATTTGTTCTTCAGAACAATTCATAAATATCTCGAAGAGCGCATAGATATGACGAATAGAAACATCGGAGAGTTTCAATATAAAACATCGTATCAAGACGACCAAACTACGATTCAGATTTTTGACAATGGCAATATTGTACTCAAGATCGACATTTGCATCAATGATGAGGAGATCATACTAACACCTCTTGATCTGTAAAACGCTTTAGATTGATTTTGTAATTGGATTAACTTAAGTTATCTATCGCTTATGGAAAATTTTATCAAACAAATTGTGAACCACTATGACGACGGTGATCTTTCAGAAAAAACACGTCAGATTGTCGTTGAGGAGCCGCTAGAGATTCATGTTCAGGGAAAACCTTATTCCATATTGATGCGCACGCCTGGAGATGAATTGGCGCTTGTTGCCGGTTTTTGTTTGAGCGAAGGGTTGATTGATAGCCATGACGACCTTTCATCGATCGGCTATTGCAAGGATATCGATAGCAACAGGATTCTAGTTCAGCTCACTGAAAAGAGGGAAAAGCTCGTTTCAAAGCTCCTCCAAAGAAGCTCTTTCAGATCACAAACCAGCTGTGGTCTTTGTGGCAAGGAGATGATAGACGATATCTGCACAGAGTTTAATAAAATCGAAAAAATTAATGTTAAACCAGAAATATTGATAAGACTTCAGGATGATCTTAAAAAGAGACAAAAACTTTTCAAAGAGACAGGCGGAACACATGGCGCTCTGATATCCGACGCGGATGGAATTTTTTTGTCCTTTGCAGAGGATGTCGGGCGTCATAACGCATTCGATAAAGCGATCGGCAATCTCATTTTGGAGAAAAAACTGAATAAAGCAAAGATAGCCTTGCTATCGAGCAGGGGAAGTTTCGAGATGATTCAAAAAGCCGCTCGCGCCAACATTCCGGTTGTCGTTTGCGTATCGGCCCCGACGAGCCTTGCCATAGAGCTGGCAAAAAAGGCGGGCGTTAAACTGATAGGTTTTTTAAGAGGCAATAGTTACAATATTTATTGCGATTGAGTTCTTTTTTTGAATATCACAACACCATGAGGAGACATCAATGATACAAAGAGGTTGCGATCCACTTCGAATCATCTCTGCCAATACGCTCAGAGCTTCGCCACTTGGAGAGGCTCTTTTTTCCATTGTTGCTTACGATCATAAAGATTTGGAATTATATAGAAATGCTGCTTTTTTTGATCAGAACGAACCCTACAACAAAAGATTTAGACATCAAACTTGGATTAGAAAGTTTGCACAACATTCAAAACGAAGCTCTGAATTCGGTATTCGGAGGAACGGTGACATTTTCGCAGATACAATTCCCCCTTCTATGTCCACTGACTGGAAAGATCACAATCGGCTGGAGGAGTTCAGATTTTACCAACCTTGTTCTTTAGTGCTTTTTTGTTTTTAAGTCCGTTCACAAATTCCTGCCACTGCACCGATCCAAAAAACTCCTTCAGGTCATCTGTAGTCTTTCGCGCCTTCAACTGAAAGTTTTGACTTACACTTTGAAGACCTGTTTCGGTCGATTGATACATCTCCTTCAGATGGTTCTGAAATCCTTTGGTGGCCTTTTTAGCCTTTTTCGACATGCGATATCCATACGACCTCACCGCCATCGTTATAACATCGAAGCGATTCAAACAGGCAAAAAGTCTTGGGATTGAATAGAATCGTATCATCGCTCTGACCGTCTCCTTTTGAAGTTCAAACATGCTGATCTTCTTGGGCTTAAATACCACATGATGCGCATCATAATATCCCCAGTCGCGGGAGATGAGTCGCCCCTCCGCCTCCATCTTGTTAAAGACTGGAGTTCCCGGCAGTGGGGTCAGGATTAAAAACTGCACGGTCGTTAAATCAATTTTTTTAGCAAATTTTAGCGTCTCTTTGATCGTATTCCTATCGTCATCATCTGCGCCAAAGATGAACATGCCGTGAGTTTTGATACCCGCTTTTTTTATGATACCGATTGCCTTCTCGATCTCCTCCACAGTCTGCCCTTTATTTAGAGCCTTCAGAGTCTTGGGATTGGCCGACTCGAGACCTATATAGACGTAATGACAATTTGACTCCTTCATGAGAGTTAGCAGTTCTTCGTCCCATGCGATATCGATTCTCACTTGAGACATCCATCGCGGTGTTATTTTTTGTTTGATCATCTCACGCAGAAGCTCCTTCGTCCTCTCCTTGTTGGCCGCGAAGTTGTCATCATAGAAAAAGACCCATTCTGGTTTCTTCGCTTTGAGTTCGGCAATAACCCTTTGAGTCGAACGAAATCTATAACGGCGGCCGAACATCTGAGTCACCGAGCAGAAGTTGCAGCCGAACGGACATCCTCTGGATGTGATGACTGGCGTGACGCTTAAATCCTTATCCTCTATCCCCTTCCCTTTGATCAAAGTTAGATCGGGATCGGGCAACGAATCGAGTTCAGGGCATGTTGTCGGCAAAGGATTTTCATGATAGATCTTGCCGATATTATATGAAAGGCCAGCCACATTTTCAAAACCGCTATTTTTATTCAACGCCTCGATAAATGGGATGATGGTCTCTTCAGCCTCGCCGCGCAAAACAAAATCGCAGTGTTTGAGCGCCTCTTTGGGAAGAAACGAAACATGAGGTCCACCCATGAATACAGGGATACCGGCCAGTCTTGCCTGACGCGCCATCTCATAGGCCCTTGGGGCCGTGGATGTGATCGTCGAGATGCCAACAGCATCTGCAGTCAACACATCCTCAAAATCGATCCCCTTATAATCTTCGACATAAACGAGAGCATCGTATCCGGCATTTTTAAGGATAGTCGCAAGCTGAACAGTTCCAAGGCGAGGCAACCCCCACTTAGAGTAAACATGCGACCCGGGCGATTTTGGTTCGAGGAAAATGATCTTATTAAGCACTTGTTTCATATTTTAAGTTTATACCTTAGTAGCATCATTATACTTAATCTGGAATGTTATGCGCTATGAGCTTTGCGCCGTGCGTTTTAAACACAGAGCGCATGACGCATAGCCTAGCACTTAATTTGCAAATCGAAATTGAATAATATCACCATCTCTGACTATATAGTCGTGTCCCTCTATGCGAAGCAACCCTTTTTCTTTTAACACATGTTCATCATTGAACTTCATCAATTCTGAATAATTATAGACAATCGCTTTTACAAAACCCTTTTCGAAATCTGTATGAATCTTTCCTGCGGCTTGGGGCGCCTTTGTCCCGCTTTCCACCGTCCAAGCCTTCACCTCGGAACTCTCCTTTGTAAAGAAAGTAACAAGATTGAGGAGCGAGTATCCTGCGCGTATTATCTCCTCGAGGCTCGAATGCTCAATTCCGAGCTCCTTTCTGTAAGCAGCCCTCTCGCCGGCGGGTAGATCGGCAATCTCCTCCTCTATCTCCGCTGATATTTTCAGAAGTTGATCGCTGCGCTTGTTACAGAACGCTTCAAGCGCTTTCAAAGCAGGTCCACCATCGTTCAATTCGCTCTCACCGATATTGGCTATGAAAAAGACCGGTTTATCAGTGATCGTTGCAATCTCAACACCCTCGATTTTAAGTTCATGAATGATTCCGGCACAATTCTTGAGCAGCCGCCCCTCTTCGAGAGTTTGTTTTAAAATTCCCATCTGTTCAAGCTGGTGCTTGATCCTTTTATCGCCACTTTTTGCGGATTTTAAAATCCTGTCCAGCTGCTTATTGATAATTTCGAGATCGGCCAGCATCATCTCGGTTTCAACGACACCGACATCCCTAACGGGATCGACGCTCTCATACTGATGAGGAATATCCGGATTCTCAAAACACCTCACAACATGCGCGATGGCATCTACATTTCTGATATTCCCTAAAAATTTATTCCCCAGCCCCTCTCCCTTGTGCGCACCGGCAACGAGACCGGCGATATCGACGAATTCTATATGAGTGTTTACAACCCGATCAGGTTTGAATATCTTTGCTATATCGTCGAGACGCACATCCGGCACACTCACCACACCCGTATTGTGATCGGTGGTGCAAAAGGGATAGCTCTCCGCCGGCACATGCTGCGCCGTCAAAGCATTGAAAATAGTAGATTTACCGACATTCGGAAGACCTACTATGCCACAGTTAAAGCCCATACACTTCTTCATGCCCTAATTGAAATCAGATGACAAGCAGTGAGGTGAATTCATTATAAATAGCCAATTATCAATTTCTAATTAACAATTTATATGAGGATGTTTTTTAATTGGATATTGAATATTGTTAATTGGATATTGCTTTATAAAGCTAATTGTCCCTTGTAATCAGCAAAATATGTGTTAATCAATCTCTTATGCAAAGCGTCCATCTCATAAGCCTTGGATGTTCGAAAAATCTTGTAGATTCGGAGGTTATGCTTGGGAGCCTTCTGAACGCGGGCTTTGTTCTGGCTGCAGATCCGAAAGTGGCAGAGATCATTATCGTCAATACCTGCGCTTTCATAGATGAGGCCAAGGAGGAGGCGATCGACACCATCCTCGAAGCGGCTAAATTTAAAAGGGAGGGTGCGTGTAAATATCTGATCGTAACGGGATGCCTCGCGCAGAGATATCAGGACGAACTGGTCGAATTGCTTCCGGAGGTTGATCTCTTTGTAGGCACTGGGGAGTTTCCGAAAATCGCATCGCTCATCAAAGATATAGAAAATGCAGATAAGCTAAATATCGGGACCCCTGAATTTCTCTACGATCATGAGTCTCAGCGCGTTTCTCTTACAAAACCCCATCTTGCTTACGTCAAGATAGCAGAGGGTTGCTCCAACAATTGCAGCTACTGCGCCATACCAAAAATCAGAGGAAGGTACAGAAGCAGGGACACCGAATCTGTCATCTCTGAGGTGAAGAATCTATTAAATAGAGGCGTTAAAGAGATCAACCTGATAGCACAGGATACGACTGCCTTTGGTTCAGATTTGAAATCAGAGCATAAACTCACACACCTTTTGAATAGGCTGAATGATCTTCCCGATAAAAAATGGATTCGGCTTTTGTACACATACCCCAATTCGATAACGAAGGAGCTTTTGGATATTGTTAATTCTAAAAACGACATCGTCCCATATCTCGACATACCTGTTCAGCATATAAGCGATAAGATATTGACCTGCATGCGGCGCAGAGGAAACAGCGAGGAATTGAGAAGGCTATTCACATTGATTCGCAAATACTATCCGAACATATTTTTGAGGACGACTGTCATGGTTGGATTTCCGGGAGAGGGCAAAAAGGAATTCGATGAGCTCATAAAATTCGTGACGGAGTTTGAATTCGATCATCTGGGATGCTTTGTCTTTTCGCCGCAGGATGGAACTTCCGCCGCGAAGATGAAGGGGCATGTGAATAAAGAGATAGCGATTGCGAGACGCAATACAATAATGGATCTACAGAGGGAGATTTCGGAAAAGAGACTGGAAGCACTGATAGGCAAAGACCTCGAAGTCCTCTTCGAAGGTGAGAGTGCGAGGCACGCGGGTCAGGCCCCGGATGTCGATGGCATAGTCGAGATCGAAGGAAAGCTCCCGAAGGCGGGAGAATTCGTCAAAGTCAAAATAACATCCTCGTCTGATTACGATTTGACAGGCACAATCTCAGGCTTGACATCTTAAACACAATATTGTCAATCTCCACAGGTTTTCAACTCAAAAAAATTGAAATCATCGGGGGAGAGACATGCATCACATCATTGGATATCCAATCGGGGCAGGGGCTTACTCACAAATTCTTTACAAACCAAACGCTATTACGAATCGAATACCGCCTGAAATATCCCCATCGATCACCGAAACAAACGAGACTCCTTTTACAAACGAACTACAAAAGAGCATTTTAACTGACAATTTACAAACCAGCGGTTTATTTTCTCCCGAAACTCCACAGCTACCTACAAATCGCATACCCGCCCCAAGCTTTATCGATACGACCTTTGAGTCTCTAGCCTTAACACTCGAAGGGGCTTTTGATGCTGGAAAACGCGTCG
Organism: Pseudomonadota bacterium; assembly: GCA_043818055.1. GTDB lineage: Bacteria > UBA10199 > UBA10199 > 2-02-FULL-44-16 > JBDRGF01 > JBDRGF01. Next base: position 92,732 of record JBDRGF010000033.1, read on the forward strand.
CAAATCAACTTGTCGAATCCGCACAGCATTTTGCAGGTACATTGTCTGATAATTTTGATTCGATACCTTTCAAACAAAAGCTTGGTTTTACCGCCATAACGGCCTCCACGCTTCTGATTGGATGCAACCTCTCCCCTGATCTATCTCAAGCCTTGAAGAATGCCTTCATTCAGGCCTTCGGCGGATTAGGAATTTTTTTCCTCGGCATGAAGATGATGTCGGATGGATTAGAAAATGCTGCAGAAGGCAAACTGCAAAAAATTATTCAAAAATGCACCGACAATGTTTTATTGGGGACTACAGTCGGAGCAGGGTTAACTGCAATTATTCAATCGAGCTCAGCACTTTCTATGATGGTCATCAGCGCCATCCAAGCAAGGATTATGACTCTAAGGCAAGGCATCAGCTTGATGTTTGGAGCTAACATCGGCACCACAATGACTGGAATCTTACTCTCCTTAAAAGCCTCCAGTCTAGCGCTTCCACTTATTGGAGTTGGAGTACTTGCAAATCAATTTTTACCAGATAAAAAAGTTATCCTAAAAAATGCTGGGCTTGCTTTAGCTGGACTTGGTGCCGTCTTTCTTGGCATGAAATTTATGTCAGCGGGATTTAAAGATACCGTTATCAAAGAGGCTCTGAGCACTTTCTTCTCAACCATGTCTGGAAATAATCATTGGGAAATTTTTTTATGCATTTTCTCAGGAACCGTTGCCACAGCCGTTGTTCAATCATCATCAGCAACCTTGGGAATCGTTCTTGCTCTGACCAAAGCTGGCGTAATTAATTTTAACACAGCTGCAGCACTGGTCTTTGGGCTTAATATCGGCACAGTAATAACGGCTTTCTTAGCAGTAGCAAGGCCGGGGACCTCTGTTGAAGCAAGAAGGTTGGCCGCATCCCATCTTCTCTTCAATACATTGGGAACAGCAATGCTATTTCCGATTGCTCCATTTTATATCAGCTCGTTTCATGATATTTCCACCTACCTTGGCATCGACAATCCGGTTAAACAGGTGGCGGCCTTTCACTTGGGTTTTAATGCACTCGCAACAACCTGCTTTCTACCCATGATCAATTACTTTCAAAGATTCGTTGAATGGATTTTGCCAGATAAAAATATTGAAGATGACCCCTTTGGAATGAGTGCCCTACACGAATCGTTGCTAGTTACTCCAGATATAGCGGTGTTGGCTTCACACAAAGTTATGACAAGCCTGAGTTTGCCTCTAGTAACAAGCTACGCTGATCTAGAAAAGTTTTTAATTGGAAAATCGGGTGAGGATATTCAAGCTGCAATAGATGAAATCCGAGCATTGGAAGAGGGCTCTGACGAAGTCAAAAAAAGACTTAAAAAATGGGGGAAAGATGCAGTTCCGCCTGAGCTCAGAGATCTATTCGATCAACAGATCATTACAGCAGGACTGGAGGGCATATTCGACGGACCTAAACGTATTATAAAAGCACTTCTATCACTTTATGCAAACGACATATCCATTCCTGACGAATCAAGAGAATCTATGTTAAATGTTCACAACGCTACTGTTGAATTCGTATTACATGTAAACACACTCCTTCACTCTCGAGACCTTTCAGAGATATCAGACGATACGAAGGCTGATATAAGATTGAATATTGCTAGAGAACGAATAACAATCCGAAAACTTATCAACTCTCACAAAGAAAACCACAACTTACGACTCAGTGGAGATAACGGGAGCAATAAGGCTCATATTGCAGTAAATATTAAATTTATTGAAATCATGGATCTCTATGAACAGATCGCTAGGCGAGCAAAGAACATAGCCGATGCACTTATTGGGAAAAGGACAATTAATAACAAAAGTCTATTGCAAAAATCCTGACAACTCGTACAGGATCGCACAATACATTTTACCATTGTAAATCACACAACAGGTGCGTATATATATCATCGCTTTTAAGCGTCCGTGGCTCAACGGATAGAGCATCGGTCTTCGGAACCGAGGGTTACAGGTTCGAGTCCTGTCGGACGCGCAATATATATAGAGGACTCGAAAAGAGCCCGAAGGGCTCTAAGTTCGACGACCTCCCGACAGTATGGTTTATCTCATGCTGAAGTGTCGGCGATGCTTTATTCGCCGACGCCCTGTCGGACGCGCAACGATTTTCCGCAAGGAAAATCGAGAAAATAGAAAATGGTTGATCGAAAATTGAGGTAAAACCAAAGGAAAACACAAACCATGACAATCCTAGCCTACCTAATAATCGCCCTATCAAAGGTGATCGGCCTAATAATCAACATCTACACATTCATAGTCATAATCGCAGCTCTAATCAGCTGGGTCAGCCCCGATCCACACAATCCAATCGTAAAGCTGGTATATGGCCTCACCTGGCCGGTGTTCGCACGGATAAGGCGCTTCCTTCCAGAACCACTGAGACGCTTACCGATAGACATATCCCCGATAATCGTACTGATTTTATTAGTTTTGATAGATACGATAGTAGTTGGAATGCTTTATAATTACGGCACTCGCATGATGCACTAAGAGGAGGTCTTTATCGACTTCTTCACGTTCTTCGCCTCTTCACGCAAAAACTGCATGAACTGAATTGCAGCCTTGGGAAGTTTCTCATCTTTCCGATAGATGAGACCCACCGAGCGCTTGGCCTCGGTTTTGATGGGAAGCTGAAATATTCTCTTGTTCCTGAGATCGTCAAAAACAGTGTAATAAGGCACAAGTGAGATTCCCATCCCTGCTTCGATCATAGCGACTATAGCGGCGATTTTCCTCACTTCGACGATATTTCTCGGTACGAACTTCAACATAGCGGTCACTTCATCGATGAGAGAGCGCGTCTTGGCGTATCTCGGGAAGATGACAAAATTCTTCGACTCGAGCTCACTGACCTTCTTTATCTTTTTATCTTTTTCAGAGCCTACAAATATCAGGGGCTCTTCAAACAGGACTTCAATTCCCAGAGATTTAGGGGCATCATCTACAACACAGATGCCAAAATCCACCTCATGTTCCTCCAGGCTTCTTATCACAAATGCACTGGCATTGATAGATGGGTACAGGAGTATATCCTCGTTCACTTTAAGCAGCTTTTTCATCGCAGGGGATGCGATCGAAAAGGCGACAGAGTCGATCATCGAAAATCGCAAAGTCTCTTTCAGCCTTAGCTCCTTATCCATAAAAAACTGGTCGATTTCATCGATCTTTTTGAGAGCCCCCTTGGCCATAGTGTAGAGTTGTTCCCCCTCAGGTGTGAGCTCAATGCCATTTCCCTTCCGGCGGATAAGCGCTAAGCCATATCTGTTTTCAAGAAACCTCACATGCTGAGTCACAGCAGGCTGTGTCAAATAAAGGCTTTTAGCGGCCAAAGTTAAACTACTCAGCTCTGAGATCCTGATAAATGTTTTTAAACGGTTATACATATCTCTCCTATAGCAAGCGCGCCCCACCTGTTACTACAATAGATGAAATTTTTAAAGATAAAATCAAAAATGCTGTTGTTATTAATTGAAAAGGATGATCGAAACCAAGCCTGATGAAAGATTATGATCTCTCCTGCCTTCTGTGAATTCTATTCCCATGCTTCAACAATGTCAAAGAGAAGATTGAAATAATCATGACTTTTTATACAGCAATTAATAATCGAGATTCCAACCCTTGCCATGCATATTCGCCATATCCGTCTTTATGATGCGCAATTTTATATCTCTCAAAAGATTGCGAATCATTTCAAGCTGTAAACCCGACGCATTACCCTCAGTCTTCTTCAACGTCGCAAAAACAGAATTTCCCATAGATCTCATAGCCAGGGCCACACTATTTCTAACTGCAAAATTTTTATGTCCAAGGAGTTTTATCAAACTGTTAATTCCGGGGGGACCGATTTTTATCAGTGCAATCGGCATCATAATTCTGGCTAACGAATTCGATTCACTTGTAATGATTCGAACTAATTCTGACGTAATGTGATAAGAGTATTTTCCCATCAGACTCAAATCCCGCACAGCTTTTTCACGCTCAAGCATTGGATTATTCGTATTTTTCACAATCTGTATCAGCCTATTCGCCTTGGCTATTGACTGAGTTTCTTTTGAACCTTGTCCGGTACCTATTTTTTCCACAAGAGAACGAGACGAATTATTGACAATAAATTTTCTATTTAAGGTTGCAGAACTTCGAACAGGAAGATTTTTCTTGCCATCATTTTTCGCACACTTCATCTTCCCTCTCACATACACTCTTTTACACTCTGCCATGTTGATCTCCTTTTGAATATGACCCCAAATTCTTAACGTTTATATGAACTTGTCCGAACATCATCATGCACGATAGGTTTGAACTACAATGGTATTATTCTGTGTTGATCTGATCTCATATGGTCCAAATGTTGCTGCGAACAGGAATGGATCCCCTTGTTTAAACTCTGCAAGAGGTTCAGACCCGCCGATATCATATACGGCTACTCCGCCATTCAATACTATCCAACCCTGAACCTCAGTATCAGATGTATCGTTTTTCAAAACATCTCCAACATTTTCAAATGTTGCACGATTGAATGTGAAATCCGTTTCTTTTACAAGCTGTTCATACCTTGCCAATCCCGGTCCGCCCTCCTGCAATACAATTGGAGTGCGCAAGAGACTCTGTACTAAAGCATCTCCTCTCGGTGCATCCCAATCGATCGTCGCTATAGAATCATCGACATGCAATTCGCGCGGGTTTCCATCCTTATCTTTACGGCCGTAATCATAAACGCGAAATGTCGTCTCCGACGTCTCCTGCGGCTCAACAAGCAAAAGACCTGCACCGATCGCATGAATAGTGCCAGCCGGGATATAAAAGATTTCCCCCGGTTTAGCCTCTACGAAATTTAAAAATCTGGTTACATCCTCTCCCCTCCTTGCTGCCGCCTCAAATGCCTCCTTTGTAACCCCATCCTTCAATCCGAGGTATATACCCGCACCAGGCTCTGCATCGACCACGTACCAAGCCTCAGTCTTTGATGGCTTGTCTGTCGCATAACCCTTTGGAGGATGAACTTGTACAGAGAGATTTTTGGTCAGCATTTCGGTATGTAAATCCTGCAACTTTTTTGCTAAACCCTTCACGCCAGCCTTTTCTAACGCTCCCTCAAGATACGAAAGACCAAGATGAAGCTCATGATTGTTGTGCTCTAACAGATCTGTGTATGTTTTTACTCCTAAATCCTCTTTCCAGTCTCTCCTTACATCAAACCCGCTTTCAAGCTCCTCCAACATAGTTACAAGTGCGCCTTCCTTGTAAGGCATCCAGCTACCGGAGTTCAGAAGTTTCACCAGGAATGGCATTTTATTGTCCAAATCATCTACATTCTGTTTACCAGAGACCTCACCGGGAAAAATTTCACTTAAGCGGTTGAGGGGTATGGTAAGTTCTTGACCATCCACACTTACAACCATACCGCTGGGAAATTTCTCATGCCCTGAGTTAGCCCAGAATTCACCGACAACCTGTGGTGATTTACCTTGTAACTTTGGTATTTCTTCACCACCCCAGGGTGTTCTCTCGGGAGGGGTATAATTGTCATTATTAAGAGCAAGAAGACCTCTTTTAAATACAGGATTCTGTGTCAACAGTACATCTACTGTAACACCCATTTTGCCTACAAGTGTTTCAAAGTTTGCACGCTGAACCACACTCATGTTTGCAAATGGACCCTTTACGCCGACTAGACTGTTGCTCACACTTCACCCCTTTCTCTACGATCGATATCATAAGGCATTCTGATGCTAGCGAGAATCTTTAAAATTTTGACAGAATAGTCAAGAAATATTTATAACAAAATTTTATTGACCTATAAGTATAATTTAGATAGTAATTGCGGTTCCAAATCGTTTAAAAGCTTAACATATTGATTTTTAAGCTATTTTTATCATTTAAATTCTAAGCAATTTTTGCCAACAACCTAAATGGGGGAAGAAAATGAGCTTAGAAGAATGAGAAAAATTGAATTGATAAACATCTGAGAAAAGGAGCAGCTATGGGCACCCCAATTCCTAGTAGCACAACACAAAGAGCAGTTAAAAGACCGACTTTATCTCCACATAATCATAAACATTCAAAAAAAAGAAAGCACCCCGCAACTAAAAAATCAACGGTGCTTCCATCAAAAAAGTTCAGAACTAAATCTAACTATTCCAAAAAACAACCAGAAAACGCCCCTGCAAGAGAAAGACCGTTTTCAAAGCCGATAAGAACCCTCAATAAACGATGGGAACGACCGTTGACTTTCGATATCGACACTCCAATTTTAAGAAGAATTAAAAATAGAGGCAGCAAGCTCTTCCAATACCCTACAAGCTATCCGACTACTCCACGTGAAGTGAATTTATACACGCAACGCAGAGCCAAAATTGAAATTGGAGTGCTTATAGTCAAGTTACAAAGCAACAAATCAAAATTGCAGATTGCAGCTGCAAAAGAATTGAAAATATTAGCGAATAGCCTTTCTTTCGCTTCGCTGACAATCCCTTATCTCAATGAATTGCTAGATAGCAATAATAATAAAGTTAAACTTGAAGTTATTAGAGCTTTAGCAGCTTTCAAAACCGAAGCATCCATAGCCATTCCAAAGTTAGTAAAAATTGTTAATAATAATGGCAATGGGTCCGACATTAGAGCTGCTGCTGCAACAGCATTAGGAAAAATGAAAGCATCGAATGCAATTCAAGTTCTTCTGAAGGCATCATACGAAGCAAACATTCTCGTTCGAAAGGCCTCCAAGCTAGCAATCACGAGAGGATTAGGGGCACTTGCTTTTGATGAATTAATGCGTGTGTATGATACAGCCTCATCCAATACAGATGAATACTCAAGGACAATAGAGTTGTTGGTAGAAATTTGCATAGATCCGAAAAACTCTAAGCAAATTCACCTTCCCATGATTCAGAAATTTACCACCAAATTGAGCAATGATTTAAGTGATAAAGATTTTTCAAAAAGGTTAGCTGCAATTAAAGCACTCGGCAAATTAGGTAAACATGCTTTCATAACAATTCCCAATCTACTCATACTGCTGAAGGATAAAGACTCAAAAATAGTATTGCTAGCTATCAATGCACTGGGGCGAATAGCTGCTGGCGCTACGTTAAGAGGAGTGGTTGAAGCAATTACAGATCACTTGCACGATCGCAAATCGTCAGAAATTCGTGCTGCTGCAGCGCTTGCACTTGGAAGAATTGGCAAAGCCTCAATCAGAGCACTCCCAGATTTACGGATAATCGTAAGAACGGACATAAATAAGAATGTAAGGCACAACACCGCCTGGGCGATCGGTGAGATGGGCAAAGCTGCAAAAGCAGCGGTTGATGACCTACTCATTGGCCTGGTATCACATAATAACGGAGAGGCTGCGATAGCACTTGCTAAGGTAGATCCAAATAATGAGAAATCCCATACTGCAATAACAAAGGCCCTTCAAAATCTTACTGATGTTCAACTCCGTTTGGATGCAGCAAATGCACTTGGGATCATAAACCACCACTCCCCTCAATCGCTCTATCCACTGATGGTAGCACTTAATGATAAATCTCCTAAAGTTCGAATAGCTGCTGCCAATGCAATTGATAAATTGGGTTTCCTAGCTGAACCTGCAGTAAAGGAACTTTTAAAAATAATAGCTACCAAAGTTAAAAAGGGTTACATAATTATAAACTCTCCCCTTGCTGCTACTGCAGCAAGGGCATTGGGATCAATATGCACAAAAGATAAACGCTTTAAGCTTGCCATTATAATTCTGAAACTTGCGACAAAAATGAGATTTACAAAGGTTGGCTATGCTGCCCAACTCTCACTGAACAAAATTTTTAGAGCATCAATAAAGATTGAATTGCCGAAGTATTTTCAGGATTACAAAATACATAATGAAAGTATGCGCACTGCCTTTCCAACGATGTCTCACAATAAAATGTTTGCTCACTCGGTATGGGGATACAACGACTCGGAACCGATACACGTGGTTCCACCCTCATTAATACCCTCTAGAGGAGAAATTTCTCGCGGACTTAATCAGTGGAGAGTTGCATTCAAATCTTTCATACAATCCAGAAATCCTAATCAAACTATACACCACTTTTTAGATCTATATACTGCTTCTCTTAAAACTAATTCATTTCAATACTACAATAGCATCACACAAAAGGCGAAAAAGGAGTTAGGCGAAAGACTCCTCGATCTTAAAAATCTAGAAAAACTCAGAGACCATGAGTATCGTCGCTCAATTGGTCCAGGTGCTTTGGCAGATCTTATGCCAACTTTAAATAACCTCCCTCCGCTTGTTAACTTCAAAACAGAACTCAGAAAACTGAAAAAGAAAATTATCTTACTGAGAATGACAATTCGAACTGCACACATAAGAAGAGGAGTAGCTATCGAGGCTGCAAAAAAAATGGTATTTATAGCAGGACATGAACTCCTAAGCCACAAGACAAACAAGGCCATCGCCTTCAACCTTATGGCAGATATCATCACGAAACAAGCTGCACCAACCGAATCCCGAAAGCTTTACGATCAAGCTGTCAAATTTGCTGCGCAAACACCCAATAAAGCTCTGGCTGTATGGGCAAGGCTACAATCATTGAGCAATGAAATAAAAACAGCAACGCCTATAGAGGCTGGAAAGCTCTGTAAATGCGTCTTCGCTCTAAGGGATCTCCTTACCACACTTCACCGCTTAACTTCGGCCAAAAACGGCAAACAACTTAAAAAGGAATTTGCATATTTCAAACATGTAGAAGCATTAACTGAGGCTCTCGGCATAAAAACAGCCAGAGACATTAGCTACGATGTAAAAAGATTGAGATTGAGACTCCTTAACCCTCTACGCATTGTTAAATTAATCAGTGAAGCTGGAATTGATAAGCCTGAGGATCTCAACACATTCGCCTCTCGAATCCCAACTATACCAGGAATGATAAGAAAGCTTCAATCCTATGGATTGACAGAATTGACGCTCGACAAAAAGCTAGATAATCAGCGTGCAGAGGCTAAGCTCATCGCCACTTTAAAGAAAAAGCTCTACATAACAATGAGTCTAGTCTCCAAGATGAAACCTCTCGGAATCAACAGCCCAAGGGATGTTAAACCAATTCAAAAAAAGATTTTAAAATCGATACATATTGTAATCCTGATGAACATGCTCGGCATCAAGGATCCGAAGGATATCGGCAACTTGACGCCAGCGTTCTTAAAGTCGGCACAAATATTGGCAAGAGGCTTAGCCTTCGATACTCATCGCATATATCTGGGAGCTCGTAGCATTAAAAAAATAACAAAACTAAAAATATATGGTGAGCTTCACAATATAATGCACCGCCAGCGCAAAGAGATTCTTGATATTGTCATAGCTCGTGAAAACAGGGACATTCCCGGTTCTGTTAAAAGCTCTGGAAACAAAACGCTTAGAATTTCAAAGTTAAATGCCTTCCTATATCTGGATAATTCGTTGCGCTTCGCAAATTCGGCAGGAACATTGGCTCAGATAGCCAGAAGCTTTGGCGACAAGAAGGGAGCGGTGAGCACGATTGAAAAAATTGTTACGGACATCAAGAATCTAGAAAATGCCCTGATACATAATAATGAAAAAAAAGCTGGAGGTATTGTATTTGAACGACTTGCACTTGCTAATTGGCAAGCCAGATGGAGCGGCTATTTCTTCGGTCTCGACCTTCCTTCTACTGCCCTCAATGGCTTGAGCACAGATGTAACAACAGCAAACAAATACCTCAATTCCCATACGGTTCAGGGTAAGTTGAGAGAGCTTCGCAAAATAGCACCATGGTTTGTAAACAGGGGATCTGATAGACTACTTTCTTTGAATCTAAAAGTGGATGGAGAAACATTTGCGCGTTACACAAAGATAATTCGCGAGAGAAGCGACAGAACTCTATCCGCGTATACTATAAGCGATAGCACATGGAGAGAACTTGGCGTTCCCACATTGGGAACCATGGTTTGTGCTGGCACAGCGATGGCGCTCGCAGAGACAATCATCGTTCCAATAGTTGCGGGCACAATGTGCGGTGCACTAGGTGTAGGTGGAAACTATGTCTATAATACAAGGTTTGCTGCAGCAAAACAGTATCAGGAGGCGCTGACTACAGGCATTACGAAGTATAGCAAAGCTGAGGCTAGTAGACGCTGGGGCGCTTATAAGCTCTATGCAGGATTAAATATATTTTCCAGCTTCTTCTTTGCCCCAGTATCGGGAGTTATGGGACGAAGCATAGCAAGCCTTGCACTACGTGGCACAGTGGGCTTGGGCAAAACTGCCATAGCGCTTGTAAAACCAAGCACATATATAGCTGCCGGGGAGGCGCTAAGAGGTGGTTCATTCTCTATAGCAGCCTCAAACATCGGCAAACTCACCTGGCACTACGCCAAACAGGATAGTTTTGCTTGGGCACTGGGTGCTACGACAATGCTCTATCCTTTTGATAAGTTAGTCCTGAGTAAAAATGGTGAGGTAGGTGCAATAGGGCACCTGGGCAAGGCTGCATTCTTAACATTAGCGACAATTAAGGGTTTTAAAGCGACATGGAGCACCAACGCTTTCAACAAACTTAATGTTCCAGGTTTGATAGGTTATTCAGAGAGGGTAGCGCAAACTTCAGTATTAGGCTTTAATTGGCGCATGGGGATGATTAACTTTGGCGCAATTTTACCCGCCTCCGATTTATACTTTGTAAAATATGACTACGATACAAGTAGCTACAAATGGGTAAACCATAAATCCCCAATCAGAGCTAATTTTGAAACCGATGAGTCTTATCAAGCTGCAGTTGCGGTGCACAAAAACCAGTATAAATTCGATACCTTCTTGAGCAAGCTGGGCGTGGGACTGATGCTTGGCGACTGGTTTGTCAACGAGGCTTGGAGAAATATGCCGATGTTCGTCGAGCAGCTCGAGAGTATACGCTGGGCTAAATTCAGGATGGTCTTAGGTGGCGGTCTACTCGCAGCAGATATGATGATGAACAAGGGCTCGGTAGAGGGTGCGGCCGGAGGCATTGGATTGACACTGTTTACAAACGAACTCGCTTCACTGATTTTCAGAGTGCATCCAGGTGGATCGCTCGTTGCAACAATGATGAAAGCTGGTACCGAATGGCTGATGCAGTGGCAGCTCGGCGTCGACTGGAAGTTACCAGATCCTTGGAAACTATTCTGGTCGAATGGAGAATCGATGTTCATGCGCCTGGTCTGTATGTTCATCATGCGCGGCAGTCACTACATGCAGGAGTTTCCGCTCGGCTATCGATTCAACAAACTCATGACAACAGCGTTTAGAGGCGCTCAGCTTCCAGCAATTACAAGCGTTGGCGGGACACCTCATACGCATGCTGGACATACTTCAAAATTCCTTCCCAAAGGTGCAACAGATCAGCTCATCGATCCAAAAACTAATAAACCGGTTAAAATGACGGTGCTGCAAAATGGTCGCGCGGTCAATCTAAATGGAAAAATCGAACTCATATATCTGCATGATAATAGTAAAAAGATTCTCAACTTGCGTGATCTTCGAAAAAAACCCAGCAAGCACCCAACCGAATTAGCTCTACTTGAAGCGAATGGATATAGATTCGATTGGCGTGGTCGCCTCGTTCTAAGAACAAACAATGCTTTTCGCATGGCATACCAACCAAAGGGACCGAAAACACCCATAGCTCTGGAGAGCAGTGGAAATAAATACTTCATACGCATCCTGGGCAACAGACACCCGGTAAGAAGAGCTGGCGAAAAGATTGGCATAGGTCAGAGCAAGATTGAATGGCATAGAAAATATGAAGTCAACCTTGAAAAGCTGCTCAAAAATCCAGAGAAGTTTCAAAAAGAGCTTAGTATTCTACAACAGCGTGGAGTCATCATCGACCCAGCAAAAGGAACCATACAGTTTAAAAATGGTATTAATGAGGCATCACCTTGGCTCGACAAGGTTGGGCACCGGGTTAGACAGGCACTGATCGGAAAAAGGGCTGTTAAGATTAATGACTTAAAGGAAATGAAACCGTTCAATATACTTGCACATGAGCTCTTGAACAGCAAAAAGAATGTGACAATCGACCATAAGGGAGTTCTCCATTTCACTAAGATGAAAATCTTACGTTTAGACAAGCTCCTCAACTCAAATAACAAGACGTACACCTGGAGACGAAATGTGCTCAGTGAAAATGGCATCACTTTCTCAAGAGGCGGTGTAATATTTTCAAAGGGCGGGGCACTTTACAAAGTAGAGCCTGTACAGAGAGGATATGTGTTGCTGGGCAGAAAGCGTACTGCCAATGAAATTGGAAATATGAAAAATGGATGGTGGAAAAACTATTTAGTAAAACGTCTAAAAGCGCGCAACATATACCTTGAATCAAGTGACAATGGAAAAATCTGGCAATTCAAAAAGATTAATTTCACCAAGAGTGCCGGAGAACTTAGCCGCATGAGTGAGGGTTCGGAGAAAACCAACCTAATAAAGATATTCAAAGATCGCAAACTTCATCTAAAACACGATGGCAAAAAAGATGTTTGGTATTTCGCTAAAGAGAAAAAAGATGGAACATTTGAACGACTACATCCTAGCGAGAGATTTTTCATCGGTGGTGATATAAAAATCTTAAATACAAGACCAACCCTCAGCTCTAGTGAAATAGGTAAATATGCAATAATCCAACTAGCAAATGGTAAATTTCTCAAACAGCCTATCCAGGGAACAGTACTGCCTGGACCTCAGCAGGTCGGTAGCTTCACCCTATGGACCAGAAATAGAAGCAAACCATCCCTCTCCTGGTTTGGAATAAATCTAAATGCCCTTCCAGTCATTGTAGGTTCGATGGGTGCCAACTTCTATATCTTTAGAAAGGGAATGGGTGGAGATCCACAATATCAATATCTACAGAGGGGATCTAATTACTTCTATTCGCAGTACGGTTGTGATCCACTACAGTGGAAAATCGGATATACAGGCAAGCTATCACAGTTTGGTGGCCGCTTCGTTGGAGCATTATTAGGATTGGCAGTAAATAAAATGATGCCAACTTATCGAAATACAATACCTGGCATAATCAACTACTATAGAAAACTGGAGAGTGGTCCAAAGCCTGATAGTGAACTTAGAAATATATTGTCGGATCAATGGATCAACGCTGTATCATCTTGGCAATACTTGAGCTCGGGGACGCTAGGAGCACTTCGATTAGCAACAGGTGGAAGGCTCGGCAGTTGGGGTTACTCCGTAGGTGACACAGACTACTTTGAGCCTATAGCGCTCAGAGCAGAAAGAAGGGCAGATATCTGTAGAACAGATATTCTCAAAGCAAAGACACCTGAGAGAATGAACCCAACCTTCACAGATTCACAGGCATGTTCGCTACTGCCCGAAAAGACGAGGGATGGAATGAGAAGAATGATCTTTGCCTATAATGGCGATAGAGCGCTCTACCTAAGAAGATATAAGACCAGCGTCGAAAATAGAGCTAGAACAATTAAGATCCTTCTAGATGAATATTTCAAGAAGGGTTACCTCGCCAACCTCCAATATAGAACTATAATACTGAAGTTGGTTCGCTGGGTTGAGTTGGTCAACAGATATATAAAAAATGCTGAGATCACTAAATTGCACAAACCGTACATCCGAATACTCAAAGATCCACGCATCAAGAAACTCCTCAAGCTCCTACCAATTAAGCTCAATGGTGACTGCCTATCCAACAGGAACTGGGAGGAGTATGTAGACAAGGTCAACCACTGCAGAACTAAAGCACAGGCAAAATTCTTTAAATCTAGTTGTGCAGTTGGAAATAAGTAAATCAACGTTATCTATGAATTTTCAGAACCCCATCTTTTTATAACAAATTTTTATTGACCTATAAGAATATTTTAGGTAGTAGTTGCGATTCTGTACCTTTTTGGAGCCTAATGTGTCGATTTTAAAGGTCTTTTTGACACTAAAATTCCAAGCAACGTTTTCCAGTATCTACCGATAATATATGTAGAGGAGGAAAACTGAGTTAAGAAAGATGAGATAAAAATAATTAAATAAACAGCTAAGAAAAAGGAGTGGTCATGGGTAAACCAGTTAACAAGAGCACAACACGACAAGCAAATACAACGTCAAAACCATCCCTTGGAAACTTAAAACCTCGCACAAAAAATTCATCAAAAAGAACAGCCCCGAAACCCACTAAAAAAGAGGATACATATAAAAAAGCGATACAAACAATCAATAATGTGGCAAACAGAAGAAGGCCCGGTAGACAGTTTTTAGTGCCACACACCAAAGGTACCCCCACAACAAAGCGATCTAAAAGAAAACAGCGCACATTAGGCAACAATCCAACAAGCCATCCAAGCTTTTTCGGTTCAAAAAATTTCTATCAACTCAATGCAGATTCCAGGTGGAGCTTCAGCAACCTCACAAACAAGAAAACAGGGAAAAGTAAAGTGCTGTTGGGACTAATACCTAATGCTAAAATAATAGGAGCGTTTAACGAGGCTGTTGCAAACTTTCATGCCAATATCGGCACTGCGCACTTTCATAATAATTTTAGAAAGGCATTTGTCATTGCTTTGAATATCCACTCGGTTGGTGGCTATCTTCCAAAAATTAAATTAATGCAAACTTTGCGGAAAAGGGCAATTAGCGAGCTCAGAAATATCGAGAAGGCTCGTGAAAATCACGACAAATTGATGCAGGGTCCAACTAGGCTCCTTGATTCCATACCAACTTCAACAAAAAACAGAAAGCTCCCACTTACCATTGATTTTGGTAAAAAAATCCAAAAGGCCACAGATAAAATACAACAATTTACCATTATATTAATAGAGCTTAAAAGCTTAAGAAGTGCCTCAATACACGCAGCCTACTCCTTGACCGTTAAGTCGATTGGCCTTGCGCTACCGCTTTACAGAGTGCTAACAGGAAAAACTAAACTTAAGATTCCAAAGAACCAGCACCAGAGAACCAGCGGTGCAGATCTCCTGGCGTTGATGGCAGATCAGCTCTCGGCCAGGGGCGCGATGAAAGCAGCAAGCAACCTCTTCAATAGAGCTTCACAGTATGAAACAAGAACCTATCAAAAGTATCTATATAAATTAATTGCCGCGCAGAACGAAATTGCATATTCAAAACCTAGCCAGGCACGCAAAATCACATCAAAAATTGAAAAAATTCGCACACAACTCACCAAGCTCACAAAAGTGTTATTGATGCACAAGATGCTCAATGGAGAAGCCGGAGAAAAGATCACAGATATTACTGAAAAACAGCTCGATATGTTATTTCTCTACTCCTCTAGCGCACTCTTTAGCGCAAGGCTTCTCGGCCTTGGAACAAGGGGCTCAGATGAGTCAGATGTTAAGATGAAACTTGCCTACCTCAGAGATAGCTTGTTGCAATTTCGCCACAACATAAAAGCAAGACTAACATCGACGGAGAAGCTCTCATCAACTGAAGCGAGCCTCTATCTCAACTATATGCTTAGGGTGGCCTCCATTTGTACAAGAAAAAGCGGTGGTTTGATCAGCTTCACCAGAGCAATCAAAAATCAGAAGGAGGCGGAAAAATTTCACAAAGAGCTTGTCTCCGACTTTAAAAATTTGAAAAAGCTCATTGCGCATCTTTACAAAAACAAGTCTGGGAATCCCATACGTGAAAGACTAGCGAAGGTGGCGTTCGATATATATTTTCATGGCAACTTGAGTCTCGACTATCCATTAGATGCGCTGAAACAGCTTAAGAAAATTGTGCTACCAGAATTTGCAGGAAGCAAGATTATCAGGAGTCAATTGAAGTCGCTGAAAGCAACTTCAGGATGGCTATTCAATAAGGATGGAAGCATCGTAGATCTCAATAAATTGGATAGATCAAGACTCGATTCCACAAAACTTGCGGCGGATAGAACGCTCTCGGCCTACGCTTTTAGCAACAGTAATTTGAGAGAATTTGGCACCCCAATGCTAGCTGGCGCTGCTTGTGCTGGTGTGGTTTACGGTGCCGCTGCGATCTTAGCTCCAGAGTCTGGCGGCATTTCCCTCTTCGCTGCCGCTTCACTCGGAAGTGCAATTTGTGGCGCTGGGGCTGTTGGCTTAAACTATCTCTACAACACAAGGGTGCTTGCGGTTAAGCAATACCAGCAAACCCTTAGAACCGGTCTCACTAATTATACAGCGGCACAAGCGGATAAAAACTGGGGGAAATTCTACCTGCTCTCAGGCATAAACGTGGGCTTTACAGCACTAGGAGGACCGGGGCTAGGCAATCTAGCACGCGGATCGGCTACAGGAGCACTAAAGTTCATTGGTGGAGGTATAGCTAATCTAGCAAAATCGACGGTCACATACTACGCAGACATGGGCTCCATCAGGGCTGGTACATTAGGTCTACTCAAGGGGGCCTTGAAAGGAACCTTTAATGCCGGTGTTGGCGCCACTGCAGGCCTAGGGAAATGGTATTGGAAGAAAGCTCTCTTCACCAAAGCCATGATTGCCACCTCTGCACTCTATCCCATCGACAAATATATTATAAACAGAAACGGTCAAACAGGTCTCTTGGGTCACATTGGAAAGACCGCGTTCTGGACCATGCTGCTATATCACAGTTTTAGCCGCACTTGGAGTAATCCCGAGTTAGTCGCAAAGGCGGTAGCAGAAAAGGGATTGATCGGTAAATTTGTAAGCTTGGTCGAACAGATTGAAAACAGCTTGATTCATCGCTCAATTATTCAAGGCGGTGCTGCAATTCTAGTGGGGGATCTCTTTCTGTACAACAAGGATCCTAAAAATGGTTATGGATTGAAGCTCGTAAACTTCGACATGCCGCAAAATACCGATCTGCAAAGGAAGATTTACGAAAACCAATTCAAAATCGATACATGGTTGGGATATCTAGGCGGTGGCGCATTTTTAGGAAAATGGATTGCCACTGATGCCCTCGGCAAAAATTTAGCACTCTTCAATTTAAACGCCTGGTGGACTAGAGCTCGTATTGCAACAGGAGCATCCGCAGTAGGAATGGATATAGCTTGGGACGGAAAGCTGAATCATTGGGCTGGCGGACTCGGTGGCGCATTTTTGATGAATGAAGCCTGTGGAATTCTCTTGAATGTGGACCCAGGAGGTTCACTCGTAGCAACATTTCTCAAAGCTATAGTGGAATGGGCACTTCAAATTCAACAGGGCGTAGAACCGACACTTCCAGATCCAAAGCGACTCATGCTTTCATCAGCTGAATCAGCCATAATGAGGGTCCCAGCAAAGTGGATGATGTTGGGAGCAAATCAGTACCTGATGAAATTTCCAGCTGGCATAAAGATCACCAACTTTCTTGGTAAATATAACAACCCAGTAAAACACCCAACGATCAGTCGCTTAATCAGTTCCTTCCCAGCGATAACAAATATCGGCGGCAGACCGTATGTCAGATCGGGTGATAGTGCCATGAAATTTGATGCAATCGGCAAAAATGGCAAGGTCACATTGAGCGATGGCACCGAGATTACAATTATCAAGCAGCCTGGCCGCTTTAGCAAACAACCGACACAGAATGGTCAGATCCAGTGGGGCGCAGATGGAAAGGTGGTAAAATTTTCACAACTCACAACCGAGCAAATTAAAGCATTGGAGGGGAACGGTATCACATTCAATGCGCGAGGACAGCTCTCTCGACCTGTTGTAGTTTATGAAAATTCGAAGGTCTTCGGCGGCAAGAAGATGACCGCAGATGAAGTGATGAGGCTTCCTGAGGGAGAGAGAAAATTCATTATATCACAGCTGGGCTCAAGGCAAATTTTCATTAAGGGTGAGACAGGCAGCTACTACTACGCTAGGGCAGAGCTCAAGATGCCAGACAAAGCTGTCATCATTACCGGAAAACCTGATAAAATTCTAAATATGAAAAGACACAGACTGCCGGATAGCGATAAGTGGATCTACATAAATAGATCATACACAAGAATGGATGGAGCTCTCAGAGTCGGCGGGCGCACGATGATAACCTTTACAGGAAGCCCACGAAAGCCACGAATGACCTTTCCTATAGTCATGTTGAACGGTGTAATTATTGGTGGATCAGCATATCTCGTCAACAAACTCATCTTTCAAAAGGCGATGACTGGTGATCCGACATATCAACCCCTGCAGCGTCTATGCAACTATGCCCTATCTCAAACTGTCATCGATCCATACATCCAGTGGCCGATGGGGTTTGATGGCTGGAAACCACAACTTATCGGTCGTTTAGTAGGCTTGATCGGAAACCTGGGAGGAAATGGCTTCTTTCCAACATATATCCAAACTATGCCTGCGCAGAGGGCCGTCTACAGGGAGTTGCAGAGCAAGCGACCAAATCCGATTGCAGCTATAGACAAGTGGGGTAGAGCGGTAACATCGTGGCAGGTCGATCCTGTATTCAAATTCTGGGGAGAATCTGTTGGCAGTAACTACTATTTTGAAAACAAGGCTATCAGAACATTCAGATTGATAGATCGCTGCAGAAGAGATGTACTCAGCTCACTCGACCCCAAAGCTGAATTGAATAATTCACAGGCCTGTAAGGCTATGCCGCCAAAGACATTGGAAAAAGTTAAAACCGATCTTTCACTCAATTCAGAACGACTGCTTGCCCGAAGCGTAATGATAAAAAATTACACAAGGCTTGTAAGAAACTTGGCTCGTGGCATGAGAAGTCTGCTGCATACAGAGCTTAATAGGGATCTGTCACCTTTGAGAAGAAGAACCTTGATACTCATGGCGCTCCATATGACACAAGTCGTTCACAGCTATAGAATGAGGCATGAATATAAATATAAGTTCATGCTCAAACTGATGAAGCCCTGGATCAAGTTGATGACAAAGGAGAGATATCAACCCCTCTTCTCAAAGCTTCCACAACGAGTCCTTTCACCTGAGGAATGGAAGTGCTTTATCGATAAGGTAAATAAAAATATGTCGGAGGCATCCGGCTTCTACAAGAAGCTAAGAAATCATAGAAACAATGAAGTATCTACAAAATTAAAAAGTTCACAAGGAGCCAAAAAGATAAGTCGTAGGAGTAAAATTAATAACACCACTTCAACAGCCTCCAATTTCAAAATTAATTTAGATTATACCAGGTATCTGCAAATGCCCTCTCTCTCTCCTTTTGGGGAAAATCTCTTTTTAAATGGCCTTCATTTCAATCCACCATCTCTCCCCAGGAAAACCACCGGAAATGGTCAAATAAAACACGATAATTTTGCATTGCAAAACATTCCTACTGGACTTGGCCTGTTAAAGAGATTTCTTGGGAAACTGCAGCCTGGTTACATATCCCCTTTCAAAGCAAGTTTGATGTTAGGAACTCTGCCTAATCAGAGAAACTCCGCACAATAGCTCTCACAGTTAGCTCACGCCCCGTATCATATGGTACGGGGAAGGAAATATCATTGTCATTAGATCATAAAAACTAATCGGTTCAATCCCACAAAAACTTCAATCCGAGCAGCATAACTATTGACTTAGCGCCATAAAATATCTTAATAAGTTTATAAGTTTTTATATCAATCAACGGGAGAGAGTAATATGATAAACGTAACGAGAACGACACCAACAATACCCATCACAACAAGCCCATCCACACAAAATCCACTTCAAACATCTACAAAATTTTCAACAATTACCGATTTACCATCAAACGTATTTAATCCAACTCTAACAAGAAAACCAAACACGCTCTTTGCTACATCTACAACAGACGCTACCTCTGCAATCATTGGCGATTCAACAGAAGAACAACCAATGGTCAATGGGGGAAATGGAGACGGTGGCCAAGGCCCAAAAGAAGCAGGAAACGACATTGGCAATTTATTATCATCTGCAAAGTCTTCGTTCAATCGACTTGCTCACACAACGCCCGATTTAGAGAAGTATGTTGAACCCGCCTTGAGCTTTTTGAATGAATGGCTTTCACAGGAACAATATGCTGACTATCAGCCCGCTTTACAAAAGTTGATCACCCTCTCCGAAAATGATGATGAAATTGCCAATGAGCTCTTTGACAGTTTTTGGAGAATTATTCCATTTGGCACAGGAGGAAGGCGCTGGAGAGTTGGAATCGGACCTAACCGCATGAATCCCCATATGGTAGCACTCACGGCTCAGGGACACGCCAACTATCTGCTCAAAAATTACAATACCGATGAGGTAAAAAAACGCGGTGTTATCGCTGTTCACGACGTCAGAGAATTTAAAGAATACTATCCTGAAACCGGTTCTATCAGAACCTATCGCAATACGATAGAGGAACTCTGTCCCTCTGTCGCTGGAATTACCTCAAAGGATTTTTCAGAAATTGAAGCTCGTGTTTATGCGGGTAACGGCATTCGATTCTATTACGCCACAGATCCCCGTACCACGCCTCAACTATCGTATTGGGTGAGAGATCTTCACAGGATACTTGAAACAGATGTGTGGCAAGCCTCTCAAGAATCAAGAGCTATGGCTGGAATTGTTAATTCATCAAGTCACAACCTGCCTGACAACAATGGGACCAAGTTCTATGAAGAGGATGGTGCCCAGGCTTCACCAGCAAAGGCACAGATAATTGTAAATGCAGGAAATGCAGTTCAAACAATCCACCGCTTTGATGGAGATTTAAAAGAAGCTATTCGATCTGGCCTCATCGTTAGAGTTAAAGGGGCTGCATTGAGACAAATGGATGATGCCTACTTTAACACTTTCCTTCCTGAGCTAGCGCCCTTTCTCGATTCCAGCATCGCCAGAAGTAATACTGAGGTAGCCTTTCATGCACTGAATGGAACTGGTGATAGAAACCTGGGTGAGGCTTTGAAACGTGCGGGTTTTGTCGTTCCAAGAAGCCGTAAAGATATGCATGACGGTTCTTTTCCCACTGCTTTTGCAAATACACCTAATCCTGAGATCGAAAAATCTTTTGATGCTCCGATCGCAATTGGAATCAAGAGGGATACGGAATTTTTTAACGCCAAGAGGATATCAGTCGTCTCCCATCCTGATAAGCGCGGATTTACCATAAATGCAAAAGATGCCTATACCAACATCATGCAGGATCTACTGGTTTGCCAAATCGCATTATGCACAGATCCTGATTCTGATAGAAGCGGCCTTGCAATCAAACAGATTGAAAAACTTAACAATGGGGATATCAAAATCAGATGGTTAACGGCAAATGACAATGATGAAATCGCCATCATTCTTTTTAGATATCTGCTTGAGAAATATCATGCATTAGGGCGCTTAAAAGGAAGAAAGAGTGTTGCAGTGAGTACAGTAGTATCAAACGGACTTGAGCAAAGCATAGTCGAGCAGCTTGCAAAACAATATGGTGTAGATGTGAAGTTTTTAATCCACCCGGTCGGTTTTAAACACACCGGTGAAGTCATAACTAATCTAAAAAACAACAAGCGAGAGGGAATAGTAGGACAAATGATGGAAAAACTCAGCATTCTTCCAGGAAGTGAGTTTTTTGCCTCCTTTGAAGAGGGTGAGGGTGGACTTATCGGCGCAAACGGCAGCGTTGATAAGGATTCCGCGCCTAGTGGAGTAGCTTTAGCCATGCTTGCTACAGAGATGAGATTGCAGGGCAGAACAGTATATGATTATCTTGTTGAAACATATAAAAGATTTGGTTTCTCACGCATGTCATTAAAGCCGATAGTGATGGATGGCGCTGAAGGATTTGGCATGACCCAACGTATTATGAGCTATTTTCGTGATCCCAATTTACAACCTACAGAGATTGCAGGCTTCCGTATCAAATTAATAGAGGATTTGAATCAACAATACCCCTCAAACATAGAGGCTGAACAAAACGATAGAAATATTCTCACATTTTTATTGGAAGATCGTACCTTACCTGATGGGACTGTTATCAAAAATGCGAAAATCATAGTCAGACCATCTGGAACTGAACCCAAGATCAAGCTCTATGCATCAGTTCAAGCTGGTGCACTTGGAGTTGATGCTACCAATGAGGAGCTCAATCAACAGATAAAAATAGTCAGTGAAGTATTCGAACAACTTTTGAATGATCTACTCCTGAAGGCATATGACGCTTCTGGCGCAAATTATAATAATGTCAGCGTACCAACAGAAGAAAACGATAGACGCCAACTCAACGCACTCTACATGAACATGCCTCTACGTCAAAAATTAGGCATCTATTTTCCAACACGTGATAGGGTTATTGAACTGGCTAAAAAATTAGAGGCCCGAGAGATCGATCTTGCTTCAGCTCAGGCAGAGATTGCTGAGAGACTCAGGCAGCTACACAAAACAGAAGGTGTTCAATACATAGCCGACGCGTTTAAAATCCATCTCGCAAATTCCTTTAAGGCTGTTAGCAGTCAGAGCACCGAAGAACCTCAGGCTTTTCGACTTCAAGCTCAAATCGTATTCGGAATAGAAAAAGGAAATGCAATCTTTGATGAAATTGTGAACAGGGGAGATTAAAAATGAAAATATCCGAACTCATGGAACAAGGTGATGTTAACTTTGGAACAAGTGGCATTCGCGCACATGAAAGCAAGCTTACAGATGAAATCTGCTATGCCTGCATGAAGGGTCTTTTGCAGTTCTACTCCGAATCCGGAATGATAAAACCCGGTGGAACTTTTGCTATTGCCGGCGATCTAAGGGATAGCACAGACCGCATCATGCTCTCACTTGCTAAAGCTGTGAAAGACAGCGGTTACAATCTTATCAACTCCGGAAAAATTCCAACACCTGCTATCACACTATTCGGCATTGAAAATGGCTTTGTCTCCGGAATGGTGACGGCAAGTCACAATCCTGGCGATAACAACGGCTTTAAACCGAACACAAACATCGGCGAACTGATGAAACATCATGAACCGATGATGAAGTCACAAGTTGTGACAATCCCGGATGGCCTCTTTGATGAAAAAGGGATGTTCCAGCCAGGTGTCGCTACATCTCTGCCGGCTGTTGATGACAGAGCGGAAAAGGCGTTCATTCAAAGATATCTCGATATCTTTCCACACGATCTGATGAAAGGAATGCGCGTCGGCGTATTTCAGCACAAAGCAGTTGGCAGAGATATGCTGGCAGAGGTATTGAAAGGGCTTGGCGCTGAGGTGATTATATTAAAACGAACAGAGAGTTTTATGCAGGTAGACACCGAAGCGGTTCCTGAGGAGGTTGTTGAATGGGGTCGGCAATGGACAAAGGAACACAATTTGAACGCCCTCTTCATGATGGACCCTGATAGCGACAGGCCTCTTGCAGCAGGACCAAGCGGCAACTGGTGGCGAGGTGATGTGTTGGGAATTGTTGCTGCCTGGGCTTTAGATGCTGACTTCGTTGCAACGCCTGTGAGCTGCAATACCGCGCTCGAAAAATCAGGATTAGTACCTCAAATAAAAAGAACAAGGATCGGATCACCATATGTGATTGAGGCGATGCTTGAGGCTGTAAAGCAAGGATGTAAACGTGTTGTGGGATACGAAGCAAATGGCGGATTTCTGGTACAATCCGACATTCCATTTGAAGGAAAGGTCATAAAAGCCCTTCCTACAAGAGATTCTTTTTTGCCGATGCTTTTATTGGTACATCAGGCGAAAAAACTTGG
>JBDRGF010000034.1:0-3056 GCA_043818055.1 Pseudomonadota bacterium
TCCCAACCTCCCCCCCAAGTCATGCGACGGGGCATGCCTTATTCAAGGGGGAGGGGTTACCCCGCAACCTCAATTCGAGGTGCGAAACTTCTATTATCAAACCCTTGCTGATGATTTGAACAGTATCCTAGAAGAACATCAGGTTGAAGTGAGAAGATATCTCAGTATGGGTCAGGATGAGTATGATGTGTTCAAACGTGACCTCGAAGAACTAAACTCAACGGAGCTGCCCGATCTCAATTCGATCTATTATTTCAAGGCTGAACCCGAAGAAGCACTCATCTTGTATAACAAATTAAAAGATTTTTATGGAGTGGAATATATCTATCCGCATTTACAAAAGGTTTTGACAGCCACAACGACCCCCGATCTGTCACCCCAACAGGGATATCTCACATCAAGCGGCGGGATAGATGCACAATACGCATGGAATCTTGGAGTTACAGGCAAAGGTGTGCATGTGTATGATGAAGACAGCGCATTTAATTTCGATCACGAGGATTTGCAGCTGGATTATACTGAATACGATGAAAAAACCAATCCCAAGGGATCGTTAGTTGGAGTGAATACCTCTCTGGCAGCACACCTTCCACCAGAGAAACAACCCTTTGTAAGCACAGGCGTTCCTCTTTATCTTGCAATTGCACACGGAACAGCTGTTGCTGGTATATTAAACGCATCACACAACAATGGAGGGGGAAATTTTGGAGTAAAGGGAATAGCTCCTGATGCAAAATTATTGGCAGGAATGGCACCTATGGGTTATATAGGAAACGATCTTTTTCCTTTAGGTGAAAAACACGATTCAAATACATTTCCTGGTTCACTCATCGTTATTGAACACGCGGTCACAGGTAAGGATGGGTGCCAAAAAACAACTGGAGGGCTCGAGGATCCATGCTTAGGAAAAGGACAACTGCCATGTGAGGTTGTCCCTGATGAGATGAAATACTATCAAACACTAGCAGCAATGGGAATAACAGTCGTTGAAGGGGCTGGCAACTCCAGCCTCGATATCGGAGATCCTAGCCAATACACAGGCAAGTGGAGTGTCTGGATTAATCCGACGACACAGGACAGTGGCGCTATCCTGGTTGGTGCGAGCGAAGGCGCTAACATGCAAAAGGCCGCTTTTAGCAACTACAGTTCGCGCCTCGATGCATATTCGTGGGGGAGTGGAATAGTTACGACGTCATATCCATACGGCGATGCATCAACGTCACCTTTTTACTGGAAGGGGGCAAACGGCCCGCCATCCCAAGACCCTGTTAATGACAAGCACAAATTCTACACAAACCGCTTTGGCGGGACATCCGGTGCAACTGCGATCGTAGGTGGCGCTGTCACGTTAGCACAGAGCCGCTTCATGCAATTAGCCGGGAATGGTCGTATGAGATACATCATGCCTAAGAAGATGCGGGAGCTCGTAAGACAAAGCGGCGATAGTCAAAAGGACACGACAGGAGAAAACATAGGCGTTCAGCCGAAGATGGACAAGCTCATCAAGGCTGTCGATAACTACTGGCAATCTATTTCTGCAAAATATCCTGCGTTAAAACAAAAATTTCCCAACATAGATCGCATGACGAAGCAGCAGATCATCTCAAAGCGCTCTGAAGGTGTTGGCATCGTCTGCATAAAATACGACCCTGATGGCAGCTCAAGCGACCCGCTCTGTTCAGATGATCTGCTCTGGCCAAGGGCTATTCAGATGAGCGTTGATATGGATATCGACGGCGATGGTCTGATGGACCTCGTGACCTGGAAACGGGGGGAGTTTAAGGTTGATCTCAGTTCAAAAGGCACAGAATCAGCATGGTGCACAGATCTTAAGGGAGTCAGAGAAACCGACGGCTATTGTGACAGATTCTCGGAAAAATACGGCTCATGGGATTTGACTATTAGCTACAACGACATCAACAGCAAGTGGGTCTTGCCATATGTGAAGGACGTGGACGCAGATCATCGATCCGACCTCATGCTCTACGACAAAGAACATGGCAGGTGGTATATCGAATATATGAATG
This sequence comes from Pseudomonadota bacterium, assembly GCA_043818055.1. Lineage (GTDB taxonomy): Bacteria > UBA10199 > UBA10199 > 2-02-FULL-44-16 > JBDRGF01 > JBDRGF01. The sequence continues at coordinate 2,028 of JBDRGF010000034.1, forward strand.
TCGATTATATCAATGGAAATGAGAATCGCATAGCAACATGGGACAAGACATTGCAATACGATTGGAAGGATGAGCTGAACATCGACCCTTGGAAGAGCAAATATTCACGACCTGCGGTCAGCGATTTGGCTGGATTAGGCAAAGAAAAATACTATTATGCAGATGGTTGGGCGGATATATCAATTTTATGCTCCGATGGTTACTGGCGCGTCGATCTTGGCAGTCCAAATGGCCCTGATGGCATATGGGATATCAAGGCTAAATACCTGACGGACGAACAACTGAAAGCAGCTCCGGGCTGGGCATATCAGACATATGTGAGTTCTTTAAGAGAACGTGACTCTATTGAAAAACTTAAAACTGAAAACTTGCCATATTATCTTGAGTCCTTGTATGTCAAAAATCCTGATACGATTTTGGAGGAAGGTCAATTTAGCAAAATATGGAGCGCTGGTGCAGGTGATATTGCCAACGATGTTGCTGATCATTTTGAATACTGCAAGATAACAAAGGAGTGTTCAACTATCTCTCCTGTTGTTGGAGGGAACGAATCGATACTTATCCCTTATTCAAGATGGAACAATACAAATACTGATTCTCCTGATTTAGGGGTATATATTCCAGGCAACAGCTTTGATATTTTAATTCGTGGTGAAGCTTCAAGGCGACCTGAAAATTTTCAACCAGTGAAGATTGATTCGAGCTGCAAACCTTTCACGATGGATGATCTTTACATTTTCCAATGCAAAGATGAATGGATGATTATAAACGATTCTTACAGATGTGGAGAATGGGGAAAGAACACCGTTGGAAAAGATATCTGCACCGATGAAACATGGGGCATCAAGCACATTCCACTTTCTTACAACCCATCCGACTTCGTCCTCCCCGGCCGTCCATACGTCGGCGGCATCAGCTACGCAGATACGCAGAAGATCATCCAACACTCGCTTCTCGAAAATCCCAACACCCCCCCGCCGATTATTGTTGATATGCCGGGGATGGAGTGAAGAGAATCTGAAATTTTTA
>JBDRGF010000035.1:0-12331 GCA_043818055.1 Pseudomonadota bacterium
TGTTTATGACCGAATTGAACTATTTAGCAGGTAATATGAATGGATTTTCAAAGTGGGTTTGAACTCGATACCGTTAAGATCATTCTGCCATCTAGAGTTTGCACGGACCGGGAGTGTCTAAAAAGTTAGACTGTGAGTCTAGACTTTTAGACGTTTTTGGGAGGCTCCAAAAAAGTGTGTTTTTATAATACTCAATAATATCAACAGGTTAAAGAAAAACAACAAGTTGGCATGAAGATTGCTATGCGCAAGACAAATGTTGATTGACTATTTTCTTTATGCAATGATAAATGTATGGATTTTTTGATATATTTTTGAAACTATTAAGGTGCCCTCTTAAGTTATTGATTGGGATAATGCAATAAGAAATTGTATATTAGAATTTCTGGCACCAAAACAAAAGAATTAGGCATATGATAGAAAATGTAGACAGAAAGAGTATAATTAAATTCGCATTTCCACTTATTCTTACAGGAATGTCATACATTATGATGACTACTGTCGATGCAATTTTTGTTGGTAGGTTGGGTGTTTCTCAAATTGCTGCTGTAGGATTGAGTGGCTTTCTTATCTGGGCGTTCTATAATTTTTTTACTGGGATTCCACTCAGCGTTAACACTTTTGTCTCACAGCATTTTGGTGCAAAGAATTACTCTAAAACAATTGTATCGGTTTATAACGGGATGCTGATTATTATTATCTCTAGTTTGCTATTGTTTTTCATTCGCATATTTACACCAGAGATATTAAAACTCATGAAACCTTCTCAAGAAGTACAAAAAATGGCTGTAATTTATACTCAGATGCGATTAATGGGTGCGCCATTTTATCTTGCTAACTATGTTTTTGCCTCGTTTTATCGTGGAATAGGTGATAACAAAATAATATTAAAAATTAACATTGTAATTAATATCATCAATATTTTCCTAGATTATATTTTAATATTTGGTTTCAGTGAAATAAAGGGGATGGGTATTAAAGGAGCTGCCATTGCAACTGTTATAAGTCAGCTGATCGGCACATTAGCATATATTGTACTATTTTATAAATTTAAGTGCGAAGAGAATAAGAATTCAAATTACAAATTAAGATTTGATTCATCTGAATTAGTTACTTTGGTAAAAGTAGGATTTCCTCGTGGCTTGGCTATGTTTGCGGAGCTTTTTGCAGCTTTTGTCTTTGTTACACTGTTAGGTCGACTAGGCGATGCACAATTAGCTGCTAGTACCATAATGCTCCAGATAGTTCTTTTTTCAAATATAACAGCACTTGGTTTAGGGCGTGCAGGGGCATCTTTAATAGGCCAATTTATAGGAGCGAAACGAAAAGAAAGTGCGTATAAAAGTGGTTACTATTCAGCAGAGATAAATTTTACATTTACAGTGATGTTTTCTGTACTTCTTATTATAAATTCAAAAAATATTTGTTCAATTTTTAATACGGATCCTAACGTAATACTTTTTTTTGATCGAATTGTAGTTTTTGGAGCTATATTTGTATGTTTTGATGGTCTACAAATCATAATGAATTATTGTCTTGGCGGAGCTGGAGATACAAAATATCCCCTCTATATTATCTTAGTTGTAGCTTATCTTATATTTATACCCTTAGTATATTTACTTGCGTTTCATTTTGAATACGGAATATGGGGTGCATGGTTAGCATCGAGTATATTTATTGTTTTGTACGGTACGCTTCTTTTTTATAGATTTGTAAAAAAAAGATGGCAAATGATTAATTTAATGCCTGCTTAATAAGCTATATCATCCTATGAAAAATCTATCATGGAGGCCCCAATGGCTATTAGACAAAAAGGAATAGTGAGCTTACCCAGAATATTACATATAAGAAAGCAAATATCATTTGGTTCAAATCACATTACTCCTAGCGAAGATGGAAAAAAGCTCAACCGACAAAAATTTTATTTAAATACTAATTGTTTTTGGCGTCAAAGAAATGGTGATCGACATGAAATTCGTAATGGCATAGGGGAAGGAGTTTTAATGTCACAAGGAGAGGATGCTTATAGATCTGCCCATAATAATAGTCAGTCAAATGATGGTACAGAAGAAATTGGAATGTTCAAACAAGTAATGAATCTCGAATTACAGGTGCTCATGGAGAGACACTTAAGATTACAAGTAGACATATCATTAGACACACATCGCAGCTTTCTGCATCAACATGGGATTGAAAATTGCGAATCTGTTCTAGATGTAGGAACTGGCACTGGATACTTTTTATCACGATTAGCTACTTTCTATCCTGCAATCAAGTTCACTGGAATTGATTTTAAAGTTGATCTTATTAAGCGTGCTGAAACAATCTCTGAGGAATTGGGCGTTGAGAATGTTTCATGGATACATGACGATATTAACAATATGCAATTAGATAATGCTAAAAAGCAATTCGATGGCATACTTTTACGTTTTTCTGCAGTTCATATTCCAAAAATTGATAACACATTGAAATTGCTAAAAGCAATGCTACGTCCTGGTGGAAAAATTTGGATTATCACTGTGGATTTAGATCATATGTATAGTCAGCCTGAGCATAAGGCTTTTGAATTGTATAAAGAGGGTACTGAAAGGTTATTCAGGAAACTAGGGATGGATTGTCATATAGGTGCAAAGCTTCCTAAAAGATTGGTGGCTGCTGGTTTCAACAATGTTACACAAGAGTTAGATCCAATGTCTAATAGAGACTCTGATGATATACGTTCATATCAGCAATTCATGTTAAACGAAGCTAGACTATTTAACTATTATGATTCTGAAGCTATTACGCAAGCTGATTTAAAAATAATTGGAACTTTTGTTGAAAACACAGTCCCTAGGTCTGATTTTTACTGCACTTATGGTTGTGTTATGATTGCGGCAGAAGGGTGATTTTACTATGAGAGTTTTACTGATTCAACCCCCTCAAAGTCGACCGGAAAAATTAATTTATCTTCCGCTTACCCTACTTACTATCGGTACTGAGATAGCAAGTGTGAACAACGAAGTCCGAATACTTGATTTCAATCTTGAATTGCATCGAAGACAACAAATTTTTGATAATAGCCAACTTTCTATACTTGACAGACAAGTATCAGAATTTAAACCCTCAGTCATAGGATTAACTGCTTCATGTTTTAACCTTCCTATTGTTTTCTATATAATTAAATATTTGAAAAGAAAGTATAAAAACATACAAATTGTCCTTGGCGGGCCTTATGTTTCATTGATTCCGAATAAAGTTATGTCAGTGTGTCCTGAAATTGATATTGTCGTCATAGGAGAGGGGGAAATTACTTGTAGACAATTATTCGCTGACACCAAACTTTCTCTTCAAGACGTGCAAGGTATAATTTATAGAGATAATAATAACGATCTTCATTACAATAATAGTAGAGAGTTAGTAGGCGATTTAGATCAGTTACTACCTCTCAATTACTCGCTTGTCGATATGGAAGCTTATGCTAATCGAGGAGATGCTTTATATCGCACAACATTTTATGAGATAGGAAGAGGATGCACATATAACTGTTCTTTTTGCTCAACATCTAAAATGTGGGGAAGAAACTATAGAGTTAAAAGTATTAAAACAGTAATTAAGGCAATAAGGGAGCTTAAAGAAAATTATGGAATAAAGAATTTCGATTTTATTCATGATAACTTACTTATTGATTCGAACTATGTGAAACTATTATCCAACACCCTATTACAAGAAAAATTAAATGTGAGATGGAGCTGCACTGCAAGAGCTGATGGAAATTATGTTGATTCACTTAAATTATTATACGAATCAGGTTGTTATAGATTGGTAATGGGCATTGAAACTGCTTCCTCTAAATTACAACATGACATTGGAAAAAGATTAAATACATGCAAATCATTGAATGTTATTAAAGATTGTATTAAATGTGGATTGCAAGTTTCTCCAACGTTTATGGTTGGCTTGCCAAATGAGTCAAATAGAGATTTTGAAGATACTTTAAAATTGGCATTACGTTGTCGACTAGCAGGTTGCAGTGGACTTCAAATTCACAAATATTTACCTCATCCTTCAACAGCTCTTTATGAAAAGAACAAAAATTCAATAGTTAAGCGAAAGCATCATCATTACTTCATGGTTTGGAATGAATTATCTGTACCACTTAATAATTTAATACTTAAGCACCCTGACATATTTACATCATTCTTTCATGTTCCAGCCGAATCAGGAAGTGAAACGTTTCTTCACGATGCTGAGTATATATCTTATCTCTTGATTAACCATTTTCCTCGCACACTTTTATTACTAACACAGCATTATAATGTTTCATTTACTACTCTAATAAAATTATTTCAGGATTTTGGTATTACGGGCCATACTTTATACGCAATTAAAGAGCTTGAATTATCTACGATTCTTGAAAAAATCCTATATACCTATGATAGTAAAATTAGTGCTGATAATGTTTTTAGCAATATTTTAAAATATGAAAGTACAATTCACCTTATACAGATTACCGGGATGGAAAAAGCCAGAGCAAAAAACACTTCAAATATTAGCTCAGAAAGAGGACAGTATTATTTGAATAATCTGTTTAATACAGCTTCATTTTGCTATGACATTGATGTGTTAGTTAAAACCATTATTAGTAACAGAGCAAATAAAATTCAAGAATTGGTTTTTCCAGTTCATTACGCATTTGTTTTCTGGAAGGGAACAATTGAAATATATGAAATAGAAAAACATATTGTAATGATTCTAGCGACTTTGCCATTAATTGGCACACGCGATGAATATTTATTGTCAATTGAAGAGCATGGGCTATCAAAATTTGACTCAGTGGAACTCTTCAAAGTCTTTCAAGCTAATCACGTAATCAATTTAAGGGAGGAGGCATTATGAAGCTAATTGAAGTTGTAGCATGTGAAGCTGAACAACCAATTGCCTAACTGAAGGAGATACAGAAGGAGCGCTTCATGGTGAAGCGCTCCTTCACTCCCTACCTAGTGGGTATCGACATTCTTTATGTACAAAAAAATTATTATTATACTTATATCTTCACTACTCTATTCTACTTTTTGTAATGCCGCAACATATGTTTCACCTATGCCAAGTCTCAATCTAGTATTGGATCCAGTTAAGGCAGCAGAAGGATTTAGTTTTCTAGTGATAAATCAAATGTGCGATCGTTTAGTCACATATGATGAAAAATTAAATATTGTTCCACAACTGGCTAAAAAATGGTCCGTGAGTAATGATGGGCTCACTTATACTTTTGTATTGCGAGAGAATGTTTATTTCCATGATGGCAGGTCAGTTAAAGCTACCGATGTTGTCTGGTCCTTAACTAGAATGCTTAAACGAAGCTCAGTAAAGTTCCATGAATTATCTTACATTAAAGGTGCAGTAGAGTATCATAATAATAAAGTTAAGACTGTTACAGGTATTCGAGCTAAGGATAATGTTACGATAGAAATAGAATTGACAAGACCATATCCACCCGTTCTATCTGTATTGTCAGCTCCTGGTGCAGAAATTTTTCCTAAATTGAAGGACGAAAAATCTGAAATGCAATTTTTTAAAGCGCCAATTTGCGCTGGTCCTTACCGACTTATTAAAAGAACTAATAATCTAATAAAATTAGAAGCGTTTAATAAATATTATGAGAAGGCTGATCGCACAGAGTTTATTGAATTTAGACTTTTAAAAAGAAAGGATGCGATTCAATGTTTTATAGATAAGCAATGCCATGATTTACGATGGTATTTTATGGCACCTGATGAATTGAGTGGCGATTACAAAATTGAAAAATCTGAAGTCGCGCACGTAAATATTATTGCATTCAATGCTGCTAGATATCCATTCTCTGATCCTAATGTGCGTAAGGCGATTACTATGGCAATTGATCGTGAAAAATTAAGGAAATTATGTTATCCCGATAAAAGACAGGCTCATGGCTATATTCCTACAGGACTTGGAGGGTATGATTTGCATGCTAATGAAATACAATTTGACCCAGTGAGAGCTAAAAAGATTCTAGAAAAGATAGGTTTAAATAAAAGCGTTCTTAGAAGAAAATATACATTGATAAGAATGACAAATTATATGTGTCAAGATAACTTTAAGAAGTTTATCGAGACGTCGTTGGGCAAAATTGGTTTAAACGTTGAGGTAGTGCATGTTCCACCTGATATGTTTGTAAATAAATATCTCTATCCTCGTAATTATGACATGACTAATTTTACAATGACCTCGGATTATTCTGAGGCCTATTTTCTGCTCAATTATTTTAGAAGCAATTATCCCTCAAATTACACTGGCTTAAAAGATGAAAAAATTGATAATATGCTGGATGAGTCTACTAAAGTCGATAATAGATATGAGCGTTATAAAATATATCGTAATATTCAAAATCGCTTATTAGAACTCGCTCCAATAATTAATATGTATCATGATATATGGGTAACATATTATCAGGGTAATATTGTAGATTATCAAAATACTTCATTATCGATATACAATACATTAATTAGAAACGTTAGGTTTATTGGCAGTGAAGACAGAAACTTACTTAAATAGAGATTATGAAAGACAAAAAAACACTCTACCATTCTTTTCTATATGCATTGCCTTTTATTACCTTTGTTTTTTGGGTAATCATTGCTGTTTGCGTTATAGTTTTATCAAAAAATGCTGTTTATCATGAACATTCTGTTATGATGACAAGAGTATTGAAAAGTCTGTCAACTCAAGTTGCAAAAGACATTCAATATGGGGACTATTATCAAGTTAAAAAAACGTTTGGGGACTTTTATGATGGTTCACAAATGCGCTATTTTGCACTTTATCTCGCTAATGGTAATTTGATTGTTGAGTATCCCGATTCTGGACAAACATCAAAAGATGGTCTTAAATTCCATAGCAACATTCGAGACGGACAGGGAGATGTTATCGGTTCAATAATATTAGAAAGTGATACAAGCTCTACTGATAGAATCATATTTAAAGAAATTATTTTTTTTGTTATATTTGGGGTTTGTATAGTCATTATTGAAATGATCATTTTGTTAATTATGGCTAAAAGATATTTGAAACCTATAGCAAATTTTGCTGCTGAACTTGATATTATCAACCCCAATAATTATGAGGAAATCGAAGGGTATATCTTGAATTGTCAACAAAAATCATATGCAACAAAAGAACTGCAATCTTTTACGAAAGCGTACTCTAGATCCATTCAAATGATATTAGCTTTTCATAGAAAAGCGGAGAAAATGAAAACTCTTGCAGCCATCGGTCAAACAACATCCATGCTTGCGCACGATGTTCGCAAACCTTTTTCAATAGTTAAAGCAATGATGGAGTCATATGATACTTATATAAATGACCCCGTGGCGTTGAAGGAAGCTAAGCAATCGTTAGACAAATCAATCAAACACGTTGAATCGATGCTCAATGACATTATGGACTTTTCCAGGGATGTAAAATTGGATGTTAGACCTGCTTCAGTTATTCCAGTGATTGATTTTTCAATTCGTCAGGTTTCCCAGAATCATAAAGATACAGCTATAAATTTTAATTACAATATTACACACACCAAACATCCCCTTATCGATGATGAAAGAATTGCTCGTGTTTTTACTAATATTCTCTCAAACGCCGTGGAAGCGATCATTCAAATTGGAAAAAGAGAACACGGCACGATTGATATCTCAACTCATGATCTTAATGGCCTCGATAACAATACAGTTGCTATTGTTATCGGTAACGACGGACCACCACTTAAAGTAGAGGACATTCCCAATATGTTTGAAACTTTTTTTACAAAGGGTAAAAGAAAAGGAACTGGCATAGGGTTGGCTTCAGCGCATAAAATTATAGCTCTACATGGCGGTAAGATTGTTGCTCGCAATAGGGAGGAAGGGAGAGGAGTAGAATTTATTATCATAGTGCCTGCATCTGATCTCGCTGAGACAAATGACATTTCCAGATTACCCAAGAACATAAAAGAGACACAATTTGTAGAGGCTACAAAGGATGAGAGTGAGATAGAAAATATGATATCAGATCTTGTAAAGAGCATGCATAACATCAAAATATTGTTGCTTGAAGACGAAGCTCTTTACAGGGCATCAGTGAGAAATACGATAAAGCAGAATAGGTCGCTGGACCAAATGATTACATTATATGAAGCCCATAATGTTGGAGAGGCTCTTGCTCTTATAAAAAAGGAGAAGATAACACACGCAATTGTCGATATCGATCTGGGAGAGTTGAAAAATGGTTTTGATTTCCTCAATGAAGTTAAAATGGGATTTCCAAATCTACGATGCATGGTTCATTCTAATAGATGTATTGAAGAGGATAAAAAGAAAGCTGTTGATCTGGGAGCTCTGGCATTCGTGCCTAAGCCTTTAAATATCGAACATCTGGTTGAATTTTTGGCAGGTAAAAAAATAGAGAATGCTCAAACAAGTGAGCTTATAGAAAAATCCAAAACTGATAATCATTCAACGATTTTGTTAGTCAATGACGAACAACCATTAATCATAATGATGAAAAGCATGTTGAACAGTGCCGCTAAGTTAAATAAGGATTCAAATATGATCTTGGAATTTAGCGTTGCACAAAGTTACGACGAAGCTGTTACATTGATGAAGAATCATAACTTTGATTATATTTTTAGCGATTTAAACTTGAAAGAAACCAAAAATGGAATGGACATTATAAAGACAGCCAAAGAACTAAAGCAACTGTCGAAAATATATATAGTCTCAGGTACTCAGCGATGCGATGCAGAGCCAGAAGCACTGGAGCTTGGCGCAGATGGTTACTTGCAACTTCCTGTAAATGCAAATGACTTCGTTGGAATCATATAATATGACAACAGAGTATATCCCGGTTTTTACTACATGCCACATGCTTTGAACCACATGCTGCTTTTATTATTCCATCATAGGCATATCGACGATAATAGGTGGGGGAGTTTTTGAATTTTCAAGTAAAGAGTTCTGAATGATTTTTTGCGTGTCTGCATAGCTGATACCTCCGACATAAGGGCGACCGGGGAGGACAAAGGCGCTGGAATGAAAAGATAGGGGGACGCGTTTAATCCCCCACGTTTCATCTATACAGGCATCTTTTCCTAAAATTTTTTCCCATTTCAAGCATCTGAAAGAATCAGCAATTATTATCCATTCATCTTTGCATTGGAAAATGTAACGGTCATCCATTGCAAAAGGTTTGCAGCTAGAATCAATTTTCACTGGCTGAAAATTTTCAGGTCGCCTGGATGCTTCACCACGAATTAAAATATCAAAGCTGTTACCCGGAATATATACACCTAAATCAGGATTATCGGTTCTTGTATGACTCCATCTTGAATAAGGAATGAGAATCAATTCATTTCCTCCAATAACAGGGGACTCTATCGAACATTCTTTTGTAATCTTGCAATATTCAAAATGATCGGCAACTCCATCTATTATGGCTCCTGCCCCAGCATCCCAAATCCCACCAAACTTTTCTCCGTTCAATATGGTGTCAGGATTTTTAACATAAAGAGCATCTACATAATAAGACAAGTTATCGGTCATCAGTTTTTCAATAGAATCACGATCTCTCATTGAACTCACATATGTCTGATATGCCCAGCCCGGAGCGGCTTTCAGTTGTTCATCTGTCAGATATTTTGCCTCGAAATCCCATATTCCATCAAGTCCGTTTGGCCCTCCTAAATCAACTCTCCAGTAACCATCTGAACATAGGATTGATATGTCCGCCCAGCCATCTGCAAATCTATGACCTTGGATATGTCGTCCTCCTAAATCACTCACCGCAGGCCTTGAGTATTTGCTCTTCCATGGGTCGATATTTAATTCGTCCTTCCAGTCATATTGAAGCTCTTTGTCCCACTTTGTTATCTGATTTTCTCTCCCGTTTATGTAATCGACGTTCATATATTCGATATGCCATTTGCCATGCTCTTTATCGTAAAGCATTAGATCAGATCTGTGATCTGCGTCCATGTCCTTCACATATGGCAAAACCCATTTACTGTTGAGCTGGTTATATTTGATCATGATATCCCATGAGCCGTATTTCTCCGGATATTTATCACAATAGCCGTCTGTCTCTTTCACTCCTTTGAGATCGGAACACCATGCGCTATCAGCACCCTTTGAACTCAAATCCACCTTAAACTCCCCCCTCTTCCAGCTCACAAGATCCATCAATCCATCGCCATCGACATCCATATCGACACTCATCTGATCTCCACTCGGCCAGAGAAGATCATCCGAACACAATGGATCGCTTGAGCTGCCGTCGGGATCGTATTTTATGCAGACCAGCCCTACTCCCTCTGAACGCATCGATATAATATCCTGTTTGCTCATTCGATTGATAGCGCCTGTTTTTTGTTTCAACGCTGGATATTTTACAGAAATCGTCTGCCAGTAGTTATCGACAGCTTTTAATAGTTTATCCATCTTAGGCTGGACGCCGATTTTCCTGCCGGTTGTATCCTTCTGACTATCGCCAGTTGATCTAACAAACTCCCTCAGCTTCTTCGGCATGATATATCTCATCCGTCCATTGCCTGCTAATTGCATAAATCTGCTCTGAGCCAGTGTAACAGCTCCACCGACTATCGCAGTTGCAGCCGAGGTTCCGCCAAATCTGTTTGTATAGAACTTGTGTTTGTCGTTCACAGGGTCCTGGGATGGCGGGCCGTTTGCGCCGCTCCAGTAAAAAGGAGAGGTTGAAGCATCGCCATATGGATATGATGTCGTAACTATGCCGCTACCCCATGAATATGTATCAACACGGGGGCTGTAGTTGCTAAAAGATGCCTTTTGCATATTAGCACCTTCGCTTGCTCCTACCATAATAGCCCCGCTGTCCTGTGTCGTCGGATTGACCCAGACACTCCACTGGCCTGTGTATTGAGCATGGTCGCCGATATCTAAACCGGAATTCCCGGCACCTTCAACGACTGTGATTCCCATCGCTGAAAGCGTTTGGAAATATTTCATCTTGTCGGGAACAACCTCCGAAGGTAACTGACCAGCATTATAACAGGGCTCGCCAAACTTACAGTCTATTTTTCCATCCTTCCCCATTACTGCGGATTCGATGAGATGAACTGAACCCGGGAATGTGTTCGAATCATGATCGTCACCTAATGGGAAAATATTTGCCTCTTTATAATAAACCGGCGGATTCCCGGCTAATAACTTTGCATCCGGTGCAATCCCCCTTACGCCAAAATTAGAGGTTCCATTATGTGAAGCGTTTACCATGCCTGCAACAGCTGTCCCGTGTCCTATTACCAGATACATACAATCAATGCCGCACGATATGTAATATGGTTGTTTGTCCATCGGGAGATGATCTGCAAGAGATGTTTTTTCTCCAACGAGAGAGCCCTTTGGATTGTTCTGTTCATCATATACTGTATAGTTAAGCTGTAGATCCTCGTGAAAGAAATTATATGCTGCATCATCGTTGTATATATGCACACCTTTGCCTGTAACTCCAAGATTCCAGGCATATTGAGTATCTATTCCTCCATTTGCTGTCAAATATCCCTGCTGGGATGAAAGATCGGGCGTCGTTATAGCTGTGAGCACCTTCTGCAGATGGGGATAGATGTATTCGACGCCGTAGAAATCTTTTAGTTTGTTGTATAAAAGAAGAGCCTCTTTGGGTTCTGCCTTGAAGTAATAGATCGAGTTGAGATCGGGGAGTTCTTCGGAGTTTAATTCTTCAAGATCGCGTTTGAAAGTGTCATAAGCGTCCTGATCCATATTGAGATATCGTCTCACCTCAACCGATGGATGTTCTTCGAGTATTCTATTAAGATCATCGGCAAGGGTTTGATAGTAGAAGTTGCGCACTTCGAATTGGGGTTGTGGTTTTGTTGCTGTATTGTAGGGGCAGACCCCCGTGTCTGCCCATTTATAAGAAGGCGGGCAACCACGGGGGGTTGCCCCTACATTTAATCTAACCTTCAAATCATCCCTGAAATGCACGACGAGCTCACCGAGATATCGATCGGACATTATCATATCTTCAGGGGTTAGCTCTTTGGTTATGGAATCTGTGGGAGGGTCGTAAAGAGCATCATTTCCTTTGCTTCCGCAACCTGCAATTAAAAATAAAAACAGTAGGAAGAAAAGGCGCATGTAGCATGTGGTGAAAGAACTCACCCCCATCCGCCCTTCGGGCACCTCCCCCCGTTCAGGGGGAAGGGCAGAGGGGAAAGTATCATTGAGGGCACCTTCCGCCGTCCAGGGGGAAGGGAGGGGACAGAAAGCAAAGCGGGCGGGTTTCAAACCCGCCCCTACATTGA
>JBDRGF010000036.1:0-25849 GCA_043818055.1 Pseudomonadota bacterium
CAAAAAACAACCCTCTAATCAGAAAAACCTCGTCAGAAGGTTGACAAGGCTTGCCATCGAAATCCAAAAAAACAATCTCCCAACCAATTTCCCCATCCTCCCTACACAAAATCCCTGACCCGATTGGCCGGTTAATTGCTAACTTTTATTGGGAGATAGTTTTTTTAATCTATCATATATGATCTTCTCATAGCCATTCTGTGTGGGATTGTAGAACTTTTTGCCATTTAGTTTATCAGGTAGGTATGTTACTCCCTTCGCGATATTTCCGGGCTGACTCTGCGGGTCGACATAATCAGTCCCGTATCCCAAATCCTTCATGAGCTTTGTCGGTGCGTTTCTGATGTGCAGTGGTACGGATAAATTCCCGTGAGCTTCGATCTCTCCCTTTGCAGCCCAATATGCCCTGTAGGCCGATTTGCTCTTGGGTGCGCTTGCAAGATATGTCGCGCACTGTGCGAGTGGAATCCACCCCTCCGGCATGCCGACGAAGTCGAAGGCCTGCATGCAGCTTATCGCCACCTGTATCGCCTGTGGATCTGCGTTGCCGATATCCTCCGAGGCGAATATCACCATCCGCCTTGCGCAGAAGAGGGGATCCTCACCGGCTTCGAGCATCCTGGCCAGGTAATATATAGCCGCGTCAGGATCACTTCCCCGCATGCTCTTGATGAAGGCGGATATGACGTTGTAATGTTCTTCTCCACTCTTGTCGTAGAGGAGTGATTTTTTCTGGAGCGCTTCCTCTGCGGTTTTTAGATCGATGTTTGTCTTTTTTCTGCTCAGAGCGAGATCGGATGAAATTTCCAAAGTGTTGAAGGCGCGCCTCGCATCACCGTTTGCGCTCTGGCAGATGAAATCAATAGCGTCATCGTCAATAGAGATGTTTAAAATTGTCAGCGCCCTGTCGAGCAGTTTTTTTATATCCTCTTTGTCGATGGGATTTAGCACATAGACCTTCGTGCGCGAGAGGAGTGGCCCGATTATCTCGAAGGATGGATTCTCAGTCGTAGAGCCGATTATCGTGATCGTCCCATCCTCCACATGCGGTAGCAGGGCATCCTGCTGCGCCTTGTTCCATCTGTGAATCTCATCGACGAAGAGTATATTTGGCTTCTCGTCATATTTGCGGTTTGATTTGGCTAATTCGATAATTTCCCTCAGATCCTTCACACCTGATAGGACCGCGGATATGTGATGAAAGTGGGCTTCAGTATGATTGGCTATCACCCTTGCGAGCGTTGTTTTCCCAGTGCCGGGAGGCCCCCAAAAGATTATGGATGGAATCGTATCCGCTTCGATTAGCGTTTTTAAAGGTTTACCATCGCCTATGAGATGCTCCTGCCCGACAACTTCATTCAAAAACTTAGGCCTCATCCGCTCCGCCAGCGGGCTTATCTTTTGCTGCTTCGTTTTCATTAGTTAGAAGCCTATATCAGGGACAAAGGGTTAGCAGCAAGTGGAAAAACAGAACCAATCTGCCTGCAACCAGTATCCAGGGGCGAGCTATGTAGTCAAGATTGAAAGAAATTATAGGGTTTTTTGTTAAATTGCAATTTTGTGCATTTATTGGATCGATTGTGCATTTTGTGCATTTATTTGTTGACTTGTGCATTTTGTGCATTTATTCTCATCTGAGCAGCTTTAGGAGGATCTATGAAACTAGCAATTTATCCTGAAAGAGAATCAAAGTTATTGGAATTCAAAGAGCGGCTTCCCAAATTATCATCTCTGGTAAAGACATGTGTCGCTTTTGCAAATGGCTCTGGAGGTAAAATTGTCATCGGAGTGGAAGATAGAACTAGAAAAATTGTCGGTGTTGATTTCGATGATATCGATAGGTGCTATGAGAGTTTTTCGAATGTTCTGTATGACTCTGTCTCTCCGACTCTGACCCCGGAGATATATGAGCAAAATATAAACGGACACAATGTAATCATCATAAAGATAAATCCCGGAAATAAAAAACCTTATCTCATTAAAGGTGAGGGTTTGCCTAAAGGTGTTTACATCCGGACTGGTTCAAACACTAGAAGGGCAACCGATGAGTACATAGAGGAGCTTGTAAAAGAGCAGAAGCGAATCAATTTTGATGAGGAACTCTCCGGTGCATCAGGAGACGAACTCAATGAAGACCTGTTAAAACACATCTATGGTAAAACAATAACAGATAATTTATTGTTAAGGGAGAGAGTTTTGCAATTAAACAGCGCCCGTCAATTATCTCCAACCAACGCTGGTTTGTTGATTTTCGGTAATCGTCCCGAGGAGCATATACCTGAAGCGTCGATTATTTGTACAGTCTTCAGAGGTACTAAAGGACGGGATATTATCCAAACAAGGGAAATTCTGGGGCCGATTCCAGAGATATTGGAAACTTCACTACAACTGATTTCACAATGGTTAGAACAAAATTATTCCTTATCAGGTTCAAGATATAGTGGAAAACCTGTTATTCCAATTGCAGCTTTGCGTGAGGCGATTACGAACGCCCTCATACATAGAAAATATTTTATCAGGGGAGCAGTCAAGGTAGCTCTGTTTCAGGATAGGCTTGAAGTCTTCAATCCGGGAAATTTCCCGGGTACGATATCACTGGAAAACCTGGGGGATGGAAGCACATATTTGCGAAACCCACTGCTTGCCAAATTTGCCAGAAAATTTAAGTTAATTGAGAAATTAGGATCGGGAATAAGATTGATATTTGAAGAATGTGCGAAAGCCAGCCTAAAGAAACCTCAATATAATGAAGATGGCGATTTTGTGAAAGTCACTTTTTTTATGCAAAAGGAATTTAGTTCGGATATTCCAATTGAGGAAAAATTAAAAAAGCTTCTAGAGGAAAGAGAAACGCTTCGGGTCCATGAGGCTTTGATGTTTATAGATGTTTCCCGCAACACGATCACAAATGCTTTCAATGCACTGATAAAAAAGAAGCTGGTTAAACGCATTGGGAAAGGACGCGGGGCTTATTACGTAAAAAATTGAAGTTGCTCGTTGGAATAGGGAATTAATGAAAGATTAATTTATCCCTGAGACTGTAACGAAGAGGATTTGTATTGAAGCATTTCTAAAACACAACATATTCTTTATCAGAGATGATCACTTTTCTTTTTCCATCTGGAAATTCGATGGATGCCTCGGTTATCTGGATGGGGCTGTTCTTTGCATAGACGATGTCCTGATGAATTACATTTTCAGGCGATTTGAATTTATCTGGGGAGGTTGTCCCGCCCAAATGATCGCTCCGCCCGAAGGCCCAGTGAAAACCTGCCTTTTCATCCTCCAACACATTTCCCCACACTACCGCCTTTGGATTGCAACCGAAGGCAAACTCAGCGAGGTTTGCCCTTGCAGGATCTTCTGAAAAGAAAGCATTCCATTTCTCTGCTTTTGTTTTTTCACCATCGACACCGATAATTTTGTTATTTTTGATGTTGAAAATAACTATGTCACCTTTGTCATAGACTGGAATCTTACCCTCGGTTTTGCTCGGTATATTTTCTTTTTCTCCATCGTATGGTCCAAACGCCGTTTCACCACAGGGAAGGTTTATCAGTTTTAAGCCCTTTTTATTTCGGGGAAGCTGTCCATCATCTGTCAGGACTTCCCTATATCGTAAGTCAAAATAACATTCATCACCTGTAGAGAATTTCACTATTCCACCTACGGCCCCCGTCATCAGATCTTTTAATATATTGCATCTCTTCATTAGATCATAATAATCGACGTCGAGGGCTGTCTCTTCCATCCTCTTTGCGATCATAGGCATCGAAGCCGATCTGAAATCGGAATTTTCTTTTGAGTACATTATTAAAAACGCCGAAGCCGAATATTCTGTCAGTGCGAGCAAAATTGTAGCTTGAGAAAGAGCATCTCTCAGTTTTATGGGTTCGCCCTTTTCAAGCGGCAACTGAGCATTATGCGTACCTGTCGCGGGATATTTTATAAGCGGCAGGACTTTGAATCCAACTTCATGGGAGAGCTCCTTAAGCATGATATGCCAATTTTCTGCCATCACTCTTCGCTCTCTCCAGGCTGGATTATCTTTTATTTTTTCAGTAGGCTCATCAGAAATTATCAGAACGTTTTCATCAGACTCAGGATGAAAAATATCTATAAATGACTTTTTTAAATCGAAACTCACTTGCCACCTCCGTCTTGATTAATTCTTTCTAAAAATATTTTTACAAGTCTATTCAGTTCTGAGGCGTAAACTTTTCGCTCCATTGCATCTTCTGACATGAATCTTGCGAATCGTTGTGGACCTATTTGGAGAAGGTCGGAGAAAAATTTTTCCATGTAAGTAATGGCTTCCTTTGCTAAACCATGTTGCAATATTGGTTGAAAATCTTGAGCTAGCGCTTCAATTCCGCCTGGATAAAACTTTAGACACGAGTAAATATCATAAGCATCCTTTTCAGACTTTCTGGATTCAAAGGTGATGAGTTTTAAGACCAGATAAGCCGCACCGTTTGCAACCTTTACCATTTCGCTATGTAGAATGCCATCGGGTAACATTGCTGTGACATTGATTTCAACAGCATTATCAAAGACTATGTCGACACCTCTCGCCTTGTGAACATGAACTCCTTCTTGTATTTTTTCTCTAAATCCTTTTTTAGCTTTTGTTCCATATTCAGGTCCAATGAGATCAACGACAACAACGTGAACCTTTTCTTCAAGTTCGATAATACGTTCAAAGGAAAATTTCAGATCATTTCCGTCCCGATCTTTTCTGTAGTGATATCCTCTTTTAAAAAGCAAATCAGCTATGGTTGCGTATTCCTGCTCAGAAACATTTTGTGAGTTTACTGCAAAATCGACATCATAGGTTCCTATATGTTTCGATTCTTTAGTAAATAACACTTTTGGAACTAAACCTCCGACTAAAACAAAATCTTTTCTATATTTTCCTATGCATGAAATAACATCAACCATTACCGATAAACATAGCTGTGATAGGTTTTCTGTGTAGTCAGTCTTTTTCATTTATTTTCTCAAAATTTAAGTTTTTCTTCTCTTAAAAATGTTGCCTGTTCTTTTCCGCGTTTTGGATCGGAGTATAGATCAAGGTAAAGCTGTATCAAGCCAACG
Organism: Pseudomonadota bacterium; assembly: GCA_043818055.1. GTDB lineage: Bacteria > UBA10199 > UBA10199 > 2-02-FULL-44-16 > JBDRGF01 > JBDRGF01. The sequence continues at coordinate 5,098 of JBDRGF010000036.1, forward strand.
GTATAAAATCCGTCAATTTTCATGGAAAAGTCAAAAATGCCTTCATCATAAGGTTCTAAAATTTTTACATTCTCACCGCTGTTGCCGCGAACTAAAAGAGCATCTAACTTCTCCCATGTAGAGGTTATGTCAACACTCCCTTTATGATATGCTTCAATAACCTGATAATCTGCAAAAGGTGCTATTAGAGATGAGGCAGCTGTTCGAGTAAGAATATAATTTTCATTATGTTTAAAAAATTGCATTATTTCATTCAGAGGTTTGTTTATGAGAATTTTTGTTTCAATGTTGTTTTTCCTAAAGCTATAATTATCTGCCCACAGCTCCAATAATAGGCCAGGGTCAACAAGTGAAATTCCATCTTCTCGTGTAATAAAAGATTGTTGTTCAAGTGCATCGATCACCTTTGTTACCAATGAAGGACTGACATGACACATCTTAGCTAATTCCGATGGTTTAAGTTTTTGGGGGTATGTTTCAAGTAATGTTCGGATAATGCGAGATGATTTGCCTGAAAAAATATTTTTCAATGACTCCGTAAAAGGATAAAGATTTTGTTTGCCTGAAATCTGGATATGAACATCATGTTTCTGATTTGTGTTATGTTGAAAAACATTAATTGAACAATTTCCAGAAAGGTCTAAAAAATTTACTCCTTCCTTTTCAAGAGTAGCCTGGGTGCCAGGAGGGAAATATGTTCCTACAAAAAGATAATTCCCTTCTTTTGTTTTTACTCGTTTTAATAACGAATTCATCTCTGATGGATATGGACGTTTACACACCAAAAGGATAAAAAGATAAGTATTGTTTTCAATGTTAATTTTTGCCTTAAAATCGGTTGAAGTTTCCACGATCTGTTTGATTGAAAGCCTTGGAAACAGGATGGCCGCTTCCTGTTCAAAGAGTTTGATGATTTTCTTTTGAGAAAATGATTTCATAATGTCATTTTACTATATAAGCAATTTTACTAGCTAGTAAAATAGGCTAAATAGTAAAATTGTCAAGTAAAGTTTTTAGCATTGGAAACAAAAAAGACTATCAGATCGTATTTAAATAAGCTTTTACCCACATACTACATGCCACATGCTACATGCGTCTTTTGTCTTTCCTGGCCCCTGCTTTTCCATTGGACAACAACCCTATTCTTTTATAGATATCACCTATGCTTCAAAGCCTTACAGTTAAGAATCTTGCGATAATCGATGAAGTCACGATCGAATTTGAGAGGGGCTTCAATGTCCTGACTGGCGAGACAGGTGCGGGGAAGACGATCCTCATTCAGGCTATCAATCTCGTTCTCGGCGGTAGGATAAGGGGCGATATGATTCGCTCTGGATGCGAATTTGCCGAGGTGACTGCCCTTTTTACTCTCGACGATTCCCCTTTGGCTAAGAGGGCTCTGAATGCGCTTGGCTGTGAAGTCGATGACGAGGTCATGATCAAGCGCTATATCGACAAGGATGGAAAGGGTAAAAGGTTTATCAATGGTCAGGCGGTGACGGTCGGCATGCTTCGACAGGTGGCCGAGACTTTAGTCGATATCTCCTCCCAGCACGAGCATCAGCTCCTGCTCGATCCTGAACATCATCTCAATATACTCGATGCCGCAGGGGTCGATGAAAAGATATTGAAAGAATACCAACGCGCCTTCACAGCCTATCAGGGTGTCAGAACTAAGCTCAACGAGGCTAGAGGTGAGGAGGAAAGGCTCAAAGAGCAGCTCGACTTCATGAAGTTTCAGCTCGACGAGCTTGATAAGGCCAACCTCAAACCTGATGAGCTCGATGAGTTAGAGAGGGAGAGAAATAAGCTCAAACACGCTGTCGATCTTGCCAAGACCTCCTCAGAGGTTGATCGGAGGCTCTACTCAGGGGCTAATAGCATCATCTCGAGCTTAAGCATCTCTGCCTCCGATCTGTCGAGGCTTGAGGATGTAGAAGAGCTTTTTAAAAACTTCAGGGAGAGGCTGGATAATTGTCTCATCGAATTAAAGGATGTCGCGGGCGATCTGCAGCGCTATGTGAGATCTATCGACGCTGAGCCCGGAAGGCTCGATGCGTTGGATGACCGTATACACCTCATCCGCTCGCTCGCCAGAAAATATGGTGGTTCGGTCGAGAGCTGCATCGAAAAACATAAAATTTTGAAGGAAAAGGTCGGGCTGATTACCAACTTCGAATCTGAGATCGCAAGGCTCGAAGAGGAACTTAGCTATAATTCCAAAGAACTGGAAACCGCAGGCACAATGCTTTCGAAGATGAGAAGGGAATACGCGCTCGATCTCGAAAAACGGGTGGAGGAGGAGCTACGCGAACTCTCCATGGAGCGGGCGCGCTTTGTCGTATCATTTGAGAAGAGAGAGTTGGGCCTTTGGGATAGACAAGGCCCGGAGAAAGGGGAATTCTACCTTACTCCAAATCAGGGGGAGGCGATAAAGCCGCTCAAGGATATTGCCTCAGGTGGAGAACTCTCACGCATAATGCTGGCGATCAAGAGCGTAGTGGGGGCTAGCTCCGAAGTCGTCGGATCCTTTATCTTCGACGAGGTCGATTCAGGCATAGGAGGAGAGGTCGCCGGAAACGTGGGCAAAAAACTCGCCCAGATCGCAAAGTCAAAGCAGGTGATATGTATCACCCATCTGCCCCAAATCGCCTCAGAGGCGGGGCATCATTATATGGTAAGTAAATCAGTAAAGAACAAACGCACGCTGGCCTCCATAGTGAAGCTGAGTCGCAGCCAGAGGGTCGAAGAGCTGGCAAGGATGCTGGGAGGGAGTGTCAGAAGTGACGCCCTCATGGAGCATGTCGATTCACTGATTGACTGAGGTCTAGATCTTAGATCTCTTTTTTCTTTGCAATTTTACGGCCGGATATATAGATTCATTTAGCGCCTTAGGGGGGCTTAAGATCACTACACAAGGGGAGTTTTGATGAAGATTGCCGCTTTTGGACTGTCGGATGTTGGTAAACAGAGACAAAAAAATGAAGACAGCTTTCTAGTTAAGAACGACTTAAGTCTCTTTGCGGTATGCGACGGCATGGGGGGACATCAGGGGGGCGACTATGCGAGCCTCGAAGCGGTCGACATACTCGAAGAGATCGTTTCAACTATCGAAAAGGATCCGAAAAAGGCGCTCGAAGGGGCTAACGAACTGAATCCGGATGATTTTCCATCCCGCTTAAAATACGCACTAAAGCTCGCAAGCCGGAAGATATATGAAAAGTCGGTTTCAAATGCCGAACTCAAAGGAATGGGTACAACTGCGGTTGTGCTCTACTTCAGGAACAACAAAGTCTACATAGCCAACGTAGGAGATTCAAGGGCTTACAGGGTTAGGAGTGGCAGGATAGTTCAGATCACCACCGACCATTCTCTGGTCAATGAGCAGCTCAAGGCTGGCGTCATCACCAAGGAGGAGGCACGGGGACATAAGCTGAAAAATATTATCACACGCTCGGTCGGCTTTCAGCAGGATGTGGAGGTCGATGTCGATGTTCGTGCAGTTCTCAAAGAGGACCTCTTCATACTCTGTTCAGATGGTTTATCGAACATGCTCCCTGATAACGAGATTATGAAGATTACCAAGGGAGAGAATGATCTGGCGGTTATCTGCAGAAAGCTGATCGATTTGGCCAACGAAAAGGGCGGCGACGATAACATAACGGCGGTAGTTGTACGCGTTGATGAATTGGATGAGATGAAAGAGGGTGATGTTGAGGACTCCACAGTGGAGGCATAAAGATTTAAAAATGTTATTTATCAAGTAGTTATACTGGGTTGACAGTGAAAAATTCATATGCTAGCGTCTTCGAAATTTTTAAATTCGGAGGAGTTGAGATTTGATTCAAAACTTATTCAAACAGATTTTTTCAAGAGAGGGCATACACCTCCTTCTCATGTCCAACAAAAAGTCCTCCATCCAGAGGAAGACGATTTCCAGAAAGACGATTTTCTTCGTAAGCGCAGTTGTCTCTCTTTTCCTATTATGTTTTGGGGTTGTCACTTTGGGGTTGGCCCATTATTCTTATCGTTGCTCGGTGCTGAGCGACTCAAACTTAAAGCTAGCTGAGTATGCAAGGGAGAGGGAGAGCGTCATGAACAACATCTCCCAGCTGAGAGAGTCCGTATCGAGAACCGAGAGATTTCTGGCTAGCCAGGGAGATATCTTAATCAAAGCCGATGCGGAGAGTGCTAAAAAAGCTGATAATTCAAACCCTTCCGTCGATTGGAACTGGCGCTATTTCTCAAATGATTTAAAAGCAAATGGTATCGAATCTTTGGATCTTCTATTGGCTGAGAGTACTGAAATAGAAAAGGTCGTTCATTCTTCTTTTTCAGCCACTCAGGATATGGTCTTCTATGTCGATTCCCAACCCAGAATTTGGCCTACGCGTGGATATGTTACTTCTGAATTCGGCGGCTGGAGGAAGTGGGGTGGCGCGGATGGCCTGCACAGACATACCGGCATCGATATTGCCGCACCCACAGGAACCTCTATCAATGCAGTCTCAAGCGGCACTGTGACATATGTTGGATATCAGAGGGGTTATGGAAAGGTCGTCAAGGTCGATCATGGATATGGGATGACCACTCTTTATGCCCATTGTTCCATGGTGTTCGCTGTTGAAGGAGAGAGAGTAAAGTCAGGGGACAGGCTGGCTGCCGTGGGCAGTACCGGCAGGAGCACAGGCCCCCATCTCCATTTTGAGGTAAGAATCGACGGGGTACCTGTCAATCCAAAGCGTTATCTTCCGCATGCATAAAATTCCAAATTGTAACTATTCAGGCACTTCAACAACGTATTGAAATAATTGATATTGTGTAGAGGCTGTTGCCGAAGTCTATTTTGTGAATTTGTTACGATTATCATATGTAGGGGCAGGTTTTAAACCTGCCCTAATTGTGATTTCGCGAGGGTTTGAAACCCTCCCCTACAATAATTCGATATACAAACGACTTTGGCAACAGCCGTCTTCGCAGGAATAATAGATATCTAAAAGACTTATTCAATTTCTTGACTTGTATAACTATATTGTTATACTTTGTATAAGTTAAACACTACAGTGTTGAAAGAGGGTGCCCACATGGAAAAGTTTGTAGGAAGGGAGTATGAAATTCAACTTCTTGAAGAGGCATATAAAAAACATGTCTCACAATTGTTTATCATCCAGGGCCGTCGTCGCATTGGAAAAAGCACCCTTATAGAAAAATTCATACATGATAAGAAACACCTGTACTTCATAGGTGGCGAAGAGAAAGAGACATTTCAAATCGAGCGATTTCTGCGTGAAGCAGCCGATGCCCTTAAAGAACCTCTGATAAATCAAATACGGCCAAATAACTGGGAAGAGGTTTTTAATGCAATAAACCCATTTCTATTAAAGAACAAAACTGTGTTCGTCCTCGATGAGTTTCAATGGATGGGAAAGGCCTCCCTTGACTTACTTTCCACGCTGCAACGCCAGTGGGATAAGACCTGGAAGAGGTCTGGTAAAATTTTTATTATTTTATGTGGTTCATCTGTCAGTTTCATGGAACATGAAGTTCTCGGGGAAAAAAGTCCTTTATATGGCAGAAGAACGGGACAAATAAAACTTATGCCGTTTACTCCGCATGAATTAGCTTTGTACTTTCCCAATAGATCATACAGGGATCAGGCTCTGATCTTTTTTTGCGTTGGTGGAGTTCCGAAATATCTGGAGTTATTCGATAATAAACAATCGGTGTGGGATGTGCTGAACAAAGAAGCTTTTAGTAAAGATGGTTATCTGATAAATGAAATTGTTTTTCTGCTAAAGGAGGAGTTGAGAGATCCCGGATTATATTATGCCATTTTAAGCTCACTGATCAGGGGAGGAAAGAGCCTTACCGAGATAAGTAAATATGTTGGAAAAGAGAGGACTTCATTGAATTTTTTGCTCAGTAAACTACAGGAATTGAATTTTATTAAAAAGCAGTTGTCACTGCCGGGAAGTAGAACATCTATAAGATACAGAATCTCAGACCCTTTTTTAAAATTTTGGTTTTCATTCATATTGCCTAATAAAAGTAAGATAGAAATTAATTATGGAGACTATCTGGTTGATGAGATTCTGGGGGATAACTGGGCTGTCTATTGTGGTTTTGCCTTTCAGGATTTTTGTTTAGATCACGCTTCCTCCATAGCCAAATGCCTTGGAATAAAGTCTTCATATCGCGATGGTACCTTTTTACAAAGGGCATCAAAAAAGCAAAGAGGCGTACAGATAGATTTGGTTATAGAGCGAAATGATGGAATAACGCATATAGGTGAATGTAAGTGGTTTAATAAAAAGATAGGAAAGGGGATTATTTCTGAGATGGAGGAGAAAATTAAGCTCTACCCCAATCCAAAAAAAAATACTATAAGCCCGGTTATAGTTACTACTATGGGTGCTACAAAAGAATATAAACTTGCAACAGACTGGCCGGTCATTGTTTTGGAAGATATCTTCGAAGCTGGCAAAAAATAGTAGGGGCAGGCCCCTGTGCCTGCCCTTTTAAGAGGGCAACCACAGGGGGTTGCCCCTACATTTTAGTTCGGCAACAGGTTCGCGATGGCAAATTGAAGTTTTTAGATGTTCCATTAACAACTAAATCCAGCAGTTGTAATTGCTCTGCTTCTTTGTTATAGAGCCTGCAATATCAGCCATTAATGAATGAAGGAGTTTTTGTGTTTAATAATGTGTTGAAAAAAATATTCGGTACGAGCAACGAGCGCTATTTGAAGTCGATTCAGCCGATAGTGGCAGAGATCAATGCACTGGAGCCGTCGATTTCGAAGTTGTCCGATGCCGAGCTCAAATCAAAGACAGCCTATTTTAAGGAGCGTCTCGCTCAGGGCGCAACGCTTGATGATATTTTAGTGGAGAGCTTTGCTGTGGTGAGAGAGGTAGGAAAGCGGATTCTCAACATGCGCCATTTCGATGTGCAGCTCCTCGGCGGCGTCGTCCTTCACAGGGGGCGCATCACCGAGATGAAGACAGGTGAGGGTAAGACGCTGGTTGCGACGCTGCCGGTCTATCTGAACGCACTTTCTGGAAAGGGTTCACATGTCGTCACCGTCAACGACTATCTCGCCCGCCGTGATTCGGACTGGATGGGAAAGATCTATAATTTTTTGGAGATGAATGTCGGCGTCATCGTCCCGAACATGGATGACTCCGAGAGGAAAAAGGCGTACGGCGCGGATATCACGTACGGCACGAACAACGAGTTCGGTTTTGATTATCTCAGGGATAATATGAAATTCTCCTCTGAGCAATTCGTCCAGAGGCCTCTCAATTATTGCATCGTCGATGAAGTCGATTCGATATTGATCGATGAGGCGAGAACACCGCTAATCATCTCAGGCCCTGCCGAGCAATCGACGAAGCTCTATTACGTAATCGATGGTTTAGTCCCCTTTCTCAAGAAGGAGAAGGATTATACGATAGACGAAAAGGCGCGCGCAGTTGCTTTGACAGAGGAGGGTGTTTTAACAGTTGAGAAGAAGCTCAACATAGAAAATCTGTACGACCCTCAGAATATCGATATCCTTCACCATGTGAATCAAGCGCTGAGAGCTCATTCGCTATATAAACTCGATGTCGATTATGTGATAAACGATGGCCAGGTTGTGATAGTCGATGAATTCACCGGTCGCCTGATGCAGGGAAGAAGATGGGGAGATGGGCTTCATCAGGCGGTGGAGGCCAAAGAAAAGGTGAAAGTCGAAAACGAGAACCAGACGCTTGCCACCATCACCTTTCAGAACTTCTTCAGGATGTATGAAAAGCTCTCCGGCATGACCGGCACGGCCGACACCGAGGCCGAGGAGTTTGCAAAAATATATAATCTCGATGTGAATGTTATACCGACCCATCTGAAAATGATCAGAGATGACCAGTCAGACCTCATCTATAAGACGCAAGCTGGAAAGTACAAGGCGGTCGTCAATCATGTGAGGGAGCTCTACGACAAGGGACAGCCGGTGCTGGTCGGTACAATTTCGATAGACAGATCCGAGCTGATTTCAAAGATGCTTAAAACTTTCGGCATTCCACATCACATTCTGAACGCAAAGCACCATGATCGAGAGGCGGAGATCGTCTCGCAGGCCGGAAGATACAAGGCCGTGACTATTTCAACTAACATGGCGGGCCGCGGAACAGACATCATGCTGGGCGGCAATCCTGAGTTCATGGCGAAGGCGAAGATGGATGCGAACACGGATGAGGAAACCTATAAGAAATATCTTGAGGAGTTCAAAGCTCTATGCGCCGAAGAGAAGAGGAAGGTTATAGAATGCGGCGGTCTCAAAATCCTCGGCACCGAGAGGCACGAGAGCAGACGAATCGACAATCAGCTCAGAGGACGTTCCGGCCGTCAGGGCGATCCCGGCGCAACGATATTCTACCTCTCCCTCGAGGATGATCTTTTGAGGGTCTTCGGCGGCGAGAGGATAAGCTCGCTCATGGATCGGATCGGCATGACAGAGGAGGACGAGATCCAGCACTCGCTTATCGCGCGGGCCATCGAAAATGCGCAGAAGCGTGTTGAGGGACACAACTTTCAGATCAGAAAAAATCTTCTTGAATACGACGATGTGATGAACCAACAGCGTTCCACCGTCTATTCCAGAAGACGTGAGATGCTATCTTCGGAAAACAACCACAGTATGGTCTGTGATATGATCGATCAGGTCGTCACGATGATAGTTGAGGAGACCATTCCGGATAAGATCACAGAGGAGTTTGATTCTTCGGAATTCGAAGAGAGGGTGAAACAGCTTTTCAACATCCATGATTTCAGCTTCGCCCAGTTGAAACCTGACCTTAAATCACAGGAGGATGTCGGCAAGGCGCTTTATGACAGGGTGACAGCCTATTATAATGAAAGGACGAAGGTCAACGGCGAGGATGTCATGCGCCAGATCGAAAACTTCATCCTGCTCCACACGCTCGATGGTCTGTGGAAGGACAACCTCTTGCAGATGGATCATCTCAAAGAGGGAATCGGGCTGAGAGGATATGGTCAGAAGAACCCGCTTCTTGAATACAAAAAGGAAGGGTACATGCTCTTCAAGGAGATGATGGACAACTTTGTGACAGAGACGGTAGGAAAGCTCTTCAGGGTGCAGGTCACAAGCGAAGAGAGCATCAAGAAAGTCGAGAAGAGCGATCAAAAGGAGATAAAGAATATCTCATTGTCGAAGAGTGAAGTCAGCGCCTTCAAAGATTCAGCCCCCCCCGAAGCAAGGGGAGGAAGGCCTTTAACGCAAGGCACAGTCAAAAGAGATGCCCCAAAGGTCGGCCGAAACGACCCATGCACTTGCGGAAGCGGGAAGAAGTTTAAGAAGTGTTGCGGGAAATGACCTCCTTAGGAATCTAATAGTGTCATCGCGAGCGAGCCACAGGCGAGCGTAGCGATCCCCCCAGACAATTAACAATATCCAATACCCAATACACAATTTCCAATTTCAATTTTTCAAATCCAAGAAGTTGCTTGCCCGTAATAGCGAAAATATGTATATTACACGGAGTTTTTCTTAGGCATGTTCACATTTGCTTATTCGCAGTTAGGGGGGGGGATGATTGAAAAATCATTAGTTTTTTCTATCGATGAAGCTGCTGAATCTCTGCATATCCATCCTTCAACCATTAATCATTACATAGAGTTAGCTGAAATCACTCTCTCTCCGTGATGAGAGTCGGGATTGTAAGATAAGGACGAATAAAAGTTAGTTCGGTTTTTTATGGGGGGATTCCATATGTCAGCACAGCTGGTTACGCCCGGGAGTTTGGCCAGGACCATCGCATTCGTTCATCATAAGGGCGGAACTGGCAAGACCACCGCATGTATAAATGTCGCCGGATGGCTCAATAAAATGAAAAAGAGGGTTCTCGTTATCGATCTCGATCCCCAGGGGAATGCGACCGCTGGCTTGGGAATTGACAGGTCATCGATTGAAGATACGATTTACGATGTCATGTTTGGTTTTAAAAATCTTGGAATGATTATTCTGGAAACGGAATCCGGCGTATATCTCGCCCCATCCTCTCTCGATCTTCTTGCCGCGGAAACACACATGGCCGGCCAGTCTGATAACACGGCGATACTTAAGGGGAGCCTTAAGGATGTCGATAAATTTTTTGACTATATACTGATCGATGTCCCGCCCGGCTCTACCCTTTTGATGATCAACGGAATTGTTGCGTCCGAAAACATTATAATTCCTGTCGATTCAGGTGTCTTTGCCTTTGAAACACTGGAGACGCTTAAAACTCTGATAATCGACCTTGCCGGGGAACTGGGAGTTGAAGTCAATGTAATGATGCTCCTCCTGAAACAGCACCCGGGTCCTGGATTCTGGAGCAATCCCACAAAAGAGATCAAAGGCATGTTAAAGCGCTTTCTGTCAGAAAACAATATTTCAGAAGTTGATATATATAAAATTCCTTTTTCCACAAAGATATACAAGGCGCAGATGAAGGGGAGTCCGATATCACACTTTGCGCCAAGAAGTGATGTGGGAAAGGCATATAAGAGGATAACTAAGGGCATTCTTAATAGCGTATAGTGTTTTGCGTATAGGATTATTATAGCCCTATACGCTATACGCTCCGCGCTATTCGCTAAAAAATGGAGGTTTTTATGGCTAAGGAACCAACACGTGGTCAGGGGAGGAAGGCGCTTTTCGGGACCAAAAATGAGCAGGATACAAAGGAGTACATGGCGCGGAAAGAACTTTTGACAGAGGATGAACCAGTTGAAAAGGAGGGGAGGGCTGCTAAAATTCTGATACAGAAAAGTGACGAACTTGTAGAGAAGAGACTTCAAGGCCTTCTTGATGCCCTCGAGGCTGTCAGGAACGGAGACCTCTCAAAGCGTTTGAAGAGGGAGTACAACGATATCTTTGGTGAACTGGCCGATTCATATAATTCGATGGTCGATAACTTGAGCGTATTTGGCGGCGAGGTCACGCGTGTTGCCAAAGAGGTGGGTACGGAGGGAAAGCTCGGTGGACAGGCCAAGGTTCCTAATGTCATAGGTATATGGAGAGAGTTGACTGATAATGTCAATACGATGGCCAATAATCTTACGAATCAGGTGCGAAATATCGCAACAGTATCAGCCGGTATTGCAAACGGCGATCTGACACAAAAGATCACCGCCGAGGCACAGGGTGAGATTCTTCAGGTGAAAGAGACAGTCAATAAGATGGTCGATAATCTGAACCTCTTCAATAATGAGGTGACGCGTGTTGCGCGCGAGGTGGGAACCGAGGGGAAACTCGGCGGTCAGGCAAACGTTCCTGGCGTTGCGGGTGTCTGGAAAGACCTCACCGATAATGTCAATACTATGGCCAACAATCTGACAGGCCAGGTACGAAATATAGCAACGGTGGCGAGCGGTATTGCGAACGGAGATCTGACACAAAAGATCACCGTTGAAGCGCAAGGTGAAATATTGCAGGTTAAAGAGACGGTCAACAAGATGGTTGATAATTTAAATCTCTTCGGTGCTGAAGTTACGCGTGTTGCGCGCGAGGTGGGCACCGAAGGTAAGCTCGGTGGACAGGCTTCTGTTCCGGGAGTTGCCGGCACATGGAAGGCTCTGACCGAGAACGTCAATATAATGGCTGTCAATCTCACGAATCAGGTGCGTAATATCGCCAAGGTCGGTACTGCAATTGCCCAGGGCGACCTGACACAAAAGATCACGGTTGAGGCAAAAGGCGAGATAGCGGAACTGAAGGAGACGCTCAACAAAATGGTTGATAGTCTGAATATTTTTGCCAGTGAAGTGACCCGTGTTGCTGGAGAGGTCGGCACTGAGGGTAAACTCGGTGGTCAGGCAAAGGTGCCGGGAGTCGCGGGCACATGGAAGGAGCTGACGAACAATGTGAATATGCTTGCCGGAAACCTGACTGTCCAGGTGAGAAATATCGCACAGGTTACAACGGCGGTGGCGAACGGAGATCTCTCGCAGAAGATCACAGTCGAGGCAAAAGGCGAGATATTTGAACTTAAGAACACGATAAACAAGATGGTGGACAGCCTTAACGTTTTTGCCAGTGAAGTGACTCGTGTGGCTGGAGAGGTGGGCACCGAAGGAAAGCTTGGTGGTCAGGCAAAAGTGCCTGGCGTGGCAGGTGCGTGGAAGGAATTGACAGATAATGTAAACGCGATGGCGAGCAACCTGACAACACAAGTGCGAAACATTGCGACCGTGGCCACAGCGGTGGCGAATGGTGATTTGAGGCAGAAGATTACAGTGGAGGCAAAGGAGGAGATCCTCGAACTCAAAAATACGCTCAACCAGATGGTGGACAATCTCAACCTGTTTGGTGCGGAGGTGACGCGCGTTGCCCGTGAGGTGGGGACCGAGGGTAAACTCGGTGGCCAGGCTGTAGTGCCAAATGTCGCTGGTACGTGGAAGGAACTGACGGACAACGTGAACGCCATGGCGAGCAACCTGACAACACAGGTGCGAAATATTGCGACGGTAGCCACTGCTGTGGCAAACGGAGATCTCTCACAGAAAATAACGGTCGAGGCAAATGGCGAGATCCTCGAACTCAAGAATACGCTCAACAAGATGGTGGACAACCTCAACCTGTTTGGCGCGGAGGTGACGCGAGTTGCCCGTGAGGTGGGGACAGAGGGCAAACTCGGTGGCCAGGCTATAGTGCCAAATGTCGCCGGTACATGGAAGGAACTTACTAATAATGTGAACGCCATGGCCGCAAACCTGACCTCGCAGGTCAGGAACATCGCACAGGTCACGACGGCTATCGCGAACGGAGACCTTACGCAGAAGATCACCGTGGAAGCGGCAGGTGAAATATTGGAGCTCAAAAATACTATCAATCAAATGGTTGACAGTTTAAACAGATTGGCCGCTGAGGTTGCGCGAGTTGCTCAGGTCGCAGGAGCGGAGGGGAAACTCAGTGAAAGGGCAGAGGTTGAGGGTGTGAAGGGAAGCTGGAAAGAGGTCGTCGATACGTTGAACACACTTCTCGATTCCATCGTTTCACCAGTGCAAGAGGTTATTCGGCTGGCCGTTGCCCTCTCTAAGGGGGATCTTACACAGAGAGTAACCATCAGTACGGCAGGTGATATAAAAACCCTTGCGGATGCCCTCAATAAATCCTTCGATGATCTCGGCACGCTGATCAGGCTGGCAGTGGATGGTTCAGGAAAGGTTTTCAACGCATCAGAACAATTGGCCAATTCATCGAGGCAGGTTAGTAGGGCGCTTAATGAGGCCGCGACGACGACGAATCAGATCGCCGGCGGTGCCAAGGAGCAGTCCAAAAAACTGGAGGGTTCGACAAAGATTGTTGCAGATCTCTCCAATTCTATTTCTCAAGGGTCGGCTAACGCGAAGATTGCGGCAGAGGTTACATCGGAGGCAGCCAAATTATCACAAAAGGGGACGGAATCTGGTAAACAAGCGGCAAACAGACTGAAATCGATAGATGATATAGTGAAGGGGAATACCGCTACGGTCAAAGAACTAGACAAGAAGGCAAAGGAGATCGCGATTATCGTGGGTACGACAAAAGATATAGCCGACCAGACGAACCTGCTTGCACTCAACGCGGCAATCGAGGCTGCACACGCGGGTGAGGCTGGCCGAGGATTTGCCGTCGTTGCCGATGAGATAAGAAAGCTGGCCGAGGGGACTAAAAAGGCCGCTGTTCAGATCGAGGGAATGGTCAGCACAATAGCAGAGTCCGTGACCGAAGTGGTCGGAGGCATGACAACAGGTACGACTCAGGTCACAGAGAGTATCGACATTGTCAACGCGGCACTCTCCGTATTAGATCAGATCGGTGCCGGCGCCTTGGAGATCACGTCGAAGGCACAAGAGATCTCAATGGCTACGGAACAACAGTCAGGTTCTGCCCAACAGGTGGCAAAAAATATCGAAGAGATCGCCGCCACTTCAGAGCAAGCCGCTGTCAGTTCATCCCAGATGGCAACATCTATCCAACAGCAGAGCGCCACGATGCAGCAGATGGCAAGTTCTTCCCAGGCCTTGACTGATGTATCCACAGAGCTCAGAAATTCGCTGACCAGGTTCAAGATCATGGGAACGGAAAATGTCAAAGGGGTGGAGGCAGAAGCGGCAAGAACAGAATGAACAAGTAGCAGATAGCATTGAGCGACCTTGTGATATGTGTCAGGAATGAAGAACGCACAAAGTATGTCGCACGAAAGACGAGGTGAATTATGGAACAACAAGCTACCACATTGGCCGAAAGAATTAAGAAGGCGCGTGCGGGAACCCCGTATAGTGCGGAAGCACAATTGGAACAACTGATTATCTTCCGCCTCGGAGAGGATGAATTTGGGGTTAGGATTGATGAGGTGAGGGAGATCATCAAAGCGGGATCCATAACTCCCATACCCGATTCGCCTGAATTTATAAGAGGTATAATTAACGTAAGGGGAGAGGTGATCATCACGGTAGATCTCAAGTCGCGTTTCTTTCTCCACTTAAAACGAAAGATCGAAAATCTGCACATAATTGTTACCAGAGAAGAAAGAAATCCGTTTGGACTTCTCGTTGATGAGGTCACCGAGGTGATGAGACTGCCTAAATCTGACATAAAAGACACACCCGGTCTTGTGACCAAGATTCACGAGGATTATGTTGTCGGTGTGGTGACGCACGAAAATCGTTTGATTATCCTTCTCGATCTCAAAAAGGTTCTATCAGAGAATGAGCTTGTGAAATTGACGGATGTACAGAGAAAACACGGTGCAACATTAGATTACGCAGAAGAGGCGCAGGTTGTTGACAAGGCTGTATCAGTTAAGGAGACAAAAACAGCTATTGGTGCCAGAGATAACGGGAAAAAGAAATCAAAGAAAAAATAGCGTTGTGAGTCATGAATTAAGACTGCATGTCGCGTTACGCTAACAACCCGGGGGTTAATATGTCGAAAATAATGATCGTGGACGATTCATCATTTATCAGGCTGAGGTTGAAAAACATCTTAAAGGAGAGAAAACACGATATTGTGGAGGCGAAATCGGGTCCCGAGGCCGTAATGCTATTCAAAAAGGAGAAGCCCGATCTGGTTTTTCTGGATATCATCATGCCTGAAGGTGAGGAGGAGGGTGTCAACATCTTGAAAGAGATTATGAAAATAGATTCCAAAACCAAAGTCTTAATGCTCACCGCCGTGGGATATGACAAGATTGTGGCAGAGTGTAAATCGATTGGCGCAAAGGAATATATTATCAAACCATTTACAGAAGAAGAGGTGCTTGGAATGGTGGATAAATACCTGGCGTAGAGCGTGTAGTATTATAATCTCCCTTACGATGGAGCGATGAATTGATAACAGCCCGAACAATCAAAGTTCTCATAGTTGATGATTCACTGTTTATGCGCCAGTTGATATCGCGCATGCTTGAGTGCGCCCCTGATATAACTGTTATCGATACCGCCAAAGATGGTGATTCAGCCCTCCAAAAAATTGCAGCATTAAAGCCGGACGTCGTGACCATGGATCTCAAGATGAAGGGGTTGGATGGATTGACGACATTAAAAAGGATCATGAAAGAATGTCCGACGCCTGTCGTAATACTCTCCGCGTATAGTAAAGAAGATGCTGATATTACACTGCAATGCCTCGGCGCAGGCGCAGTGAGTTTTCTCCTAAAACCCTCGGGGGAGTTATCCCTCGATATAGAGGTAGTTAAAGACCATCTTTTAGAACAGATCAGGGCGGCTTCAAAGGTCAATGTTGGGAAGATCAAATCGCTAGCGGCAAAGGGTGAGGGTGCCCCTGAGTGTGGTCTTACCGGTATAGACAAGATCATAGTTATCGGGGCATCAACAGGGGGGCCTCAGTCGCTGGAGGTGATACTCTCCTTTCTTCCCAGAGATTTTCCCGCGTCGATCATAGTTGTTCAACACATGCCGACAATAGCCTTCACAGAAAGCGTAGTGAGAAGGCTAAAAAAGGTCTGTAAGTTGGTCGTAAAAGTTGCTGAGGATGATGAGTATCTCCATCCGGGCACGGTTTACTTTGTTCCAGCCGGTTATGATCTGTTGCTGATCGCGAGTCGCTTGTCGTTGGTTGCCGACAAAGAGAGTAGCAGCGCTCAGCGACATTTTATCACCCCATCGATCAATGAGACCATGAAAAAAGTTTCGGCTATATATAAAGACAAGATGCTTGGAATAATACTGACCGGCATGGGTTCCGACGGAGTAACTGGCATGGGAACGATCAAGGAACATGGCGGTAAAACTATCGCGCAGGACGAATCTTCTCTAATATTTGGTATGCCCAAAGAGGTAATCGACGCGGGCTTCGCCGATAAAGTGTTGCCACTGGAGAAGATCGCCGATGATATGCTAAAGTTTGTTGGTAGTGGATAGTTATGAGAACAGATTTCCCCTATGGTGTCATTGCGAGGAGCCAGGATGGCGACGTGGCAATCTAGGGGAATGCCCCCGTGCCTGCCCTTTTAAGAAGGCAGCCGCGGAGGGTTGCTTAACAAAGAAAGTCGGTGGAACGCTTTATCGTATGATTAATACTCTACGCTAAACGCTATCCGCTAACTATTATACGCTGACTATGACAACAGAAAAACTGACAGAGATTCAAGAGTTCAATGACGCCTTTCTCAGGGAGGCAAATGAGCATCTTGAATCGATGAACGATGCCCTCCTTAAAATGGAAAAAAAACCGGGTGATATGAATCTTGTCTATAGGATCTTTCACGCCGCTCATTCTTTCAAGTCGATGGCCGCGCTGATGGAGTACCGAAAGACCGAAACATTATGTCATGCGATGGAGGATGTCCTGTCGGCTGTTAAGAAGAAAGAGATTAAGTTAGAACAGTGTATCGATATACTCTTTGAATCGGTCGACAAGTTGGAATCAACTGTTAAGAATATAGCCAAAGGAAAAAAAGAACTCGATGCCTCTGCACTTGTTAATAAGCTGCGCAGACTGGCGAAGCAGGATGAGCGGATAGCGGATAGCGTAGAGCGTATAGAAGACCAGGACGTCGATGATATGCCAGACTCCGAACTCACAACTCAGAACTCAGAACTTGTCCACACACCCATATCTACCATCGAAGTCAAAGTCGAGCGTCTTGATCGTCTCATGAATCTGGCCGAGGAGCTTTTAGTCAATAAGATGTGGATGGACAGAATCAAAGGGGATCTCGAATCGCCGGAACTTACCTCCGCCGTGAACAACCTGGACAGGTTGGTAACCGAGATCCAGTTCGACGTTATGCAGTCACGGCTTGTACCTATCGGTTTCGTATTCAGGCGATTTCCAAGAATGGTGAGGGACATGGCCAAGCAGCAGGGAAAGAGGATCGAATTGCAGATGGAGGGAAGCGATATAGAATTGGACAGGGCCATTATAGATGAAATAGGCGAGGCCATGGGCCATCTCTTAAGAAACTGCATCGACCATGGTATTGAGAAGCCGGATGAAAGAAAGAGAGCAGGCAAACCGCCTGAAGCTATCATCAAGTTGACGGCGCTCAGGGACAGGGGGCTTGCTGTCATTGAGATCCAGGACGACGGTCGCGGGCTTGATGTTGAAGAGATAAAAAGGACCGCAATAAAAACGGGGTTGTTGACTCAGGGCGCAAGCAGGGAAGATGTAATAGATACCGTCTTCCATGGTCTGAGTACGACAAAGCAGGTTACTAAGACCTCCGGCAGAGGTTTTGGCCTGAATATCGTTAAAAAAAAGGTGGAGTCTCTGGGCGGTGTAATCAAGATAGAGACTGCTGAGAAAGAGGGAACCGTTTTCAGGATAGAGGTTCCCCTGACACTTGCCGTTATCAAATCGCTCTTTGTGGGTGTGGGTGGAAAATCCTATGCGATCCCTGTTGCGAATGTGGTGCGACTCGTCACAGTTAAAAAAGATGAAATAAAGGGGATGCTGGAAAACGAAGGCATAATATTAGATGGAGAGGATATCCCAATAACCCGCCTTAATGTGTTGTTTAAGACTAAAGACAATGATGGGCGTACAGCGGATAGCGCAGAACAACATAAGCGGGTAGCGGATAGCGTAGAGCGTATAGAAAAAGATGATGATCTATCCGCTATACGCCATACGCTAAACGCTAGTGAGAATCTGCCCATGGTTATTGTAAAAAAGGGTGGAGAGATGATGGGACTTTTAGTGGACGAATTGCTGAGCACTCAGGAGATAGTCATCAAGCCGCTTCATAGATTGATGACAGAGGAGGGGTATTCCAATAAATACTTTGCCGGTTCAGCAATCATCGGAACAGGAGAGGCCATATTGGTGCTGGATGTTGGAAATTTAGTTTTATCTTGTCGTGGCGCATGACGCTAAAATAGGAGGCAATAATGAAGAATCCAATCAAAACAAGGATGACTGAGGTCAATGAGAATGCGGCTCGAAACACGTCGGAGGCAATGACCAAATTGATTGGCAGACAGGTTGACGTTACGATCAAGCGCTCGGAAGTGATCAATGTGAAAGATGTCAGTCCGGACATAAAGTCCGAGGATATCGTAGCCGGAATATATCTGCCTATTACGGGTGAGGCCAAAGGAGCTGCATTAGTGATCTTTCCCGATACCACCGCATTCAAACTTTGTGATCTCCTTATGGAAAAAGAACAAGGCACGACGCGACAGATCACCAAGATGGATGAAGCCGCGTTGAAAGAGGTTGGTAATATTATCTGCGGAAGCTACTTTACAATTCTCTCGAACAAACTCGATATCAAGATAATTGAAAACATCCCCGACTTCAGTTTTACGATGTTCGGTTCAATAATGGAGGAGATTATCGCTAACTATGTGCTGCGGACTGAAAAAGCTCTGGTCATTGAGGTGATAATTGATATCAAACCACTTACGCTTAAAGGATATTTTATTCTGCTGTTTGAGACAGAAAATATCGAAGCGATGTTATCTTCATTCGAAGAATTGAAATAAAGGAGATTGGCGGAGCGCTTCACCACATGATTAATTTCATGCGCTAAACGCTATCCGCTCGAAGCTGATGGAGAAAAATGTCAAAATGGGTGAGATAGCGTTTTCTAAGGAGACTGAGACTCTGGTTTCTGCCGGTGTCGGCTCCTGTCTGGTCATTACGCTCTATGACCCGAAATTGAAGTTCGGCGCGATGGCACACGCAGTACTCGCCAGATCAGTGTATAGCATAGAACTTATGGCTGCCAGGAAAAAGGATCTAAAAACTGCCCGCTATCTGCTGGACACGAAGTACGTGCAGGATGCCATAGATGCCATGCTTGTCAGAATGCAGGATGCGGGCTCGAGAAATTCGAATATAGAGGCAAAACTCGTCGGCGCCGCAAACATGTTTTCTTCGCTAGAGACCGGTGTGGGCAGGGAATCTATCGATGAGGCAAAAAAGAGGCTGAAGGAAAAGGGCATAAAAATCGTAGGCGAATCGGTCGGAGGAAACATGGGAAGGTCGGTAGACTTCAACCCGAAGAGCGGAATTGTTACGGTGTCAATAAAGTTTTGAGTTATAAGGATTAAAAAATAAACTTAATCCTTACAGCTTATGGCTAAGTAGCGGAGTAAAAATGAAGCGAGTCCTACTCATAGAGCCCGACAAAGAGCTCGCCGGGTCGTTTGTCGGCTGGCTTGAAGGGAATAACATAGGCGTTAAGCTTGTGGATGATCCGGATGGTACGCTGAATCTTCTCTCTAATGATCAATTCGATATGTTGATTGTCGATATCGATTATCCCGGAACGACCGAATCTCTTCTTGAACTCTGCAAAACCCTTAAACAAGATACCCGTTACTCAGATATCCCGATAACAGTTCTTACGTTCAAGAAGGAGGTGGAGAAGATTGCAGCCGCAATTGAATCGGGCGTAGATGGCTTGATACTCAAACCCTTTGAAACCGGATATTTTATAGATCGTATAGAGGCGTTACTCGCACAGAGCAAACTTAAAAAAAAGGGTAAAAAGGTCCTGGATCTCAACTTTATCAATTTCATAATCAATCTTGCGATCGACCTTGACCGTGATGGATTTTTTGCCCTCATGACAACGGTGTTTAACGAGTTAATTATAAATAAAACCAAAGGGATTCTCGGTGAACCGGTCATAATAGTTCTCATGAAAAGGATCAATGAGATGATGGAAGACGACTGTGCATTTATGAAGCAGATGCAATTTGCAGATGGTCGTTTTCGGCTTGATGAAATTGCTATGGCTGCAAAGAATGTGAGCCCTGACAAACTTGCTATTGGCTGTAGAAGATACATAGATTATTTTTTATATCTGATTCAGACATTGACATCGGATGTCCTGATGGACAAGGGGAGGATCCGCTAGTGTGTGTCCTCATTTTTTTAAAAAATTATGTAATACAATGTGTTGTCATTGCGAGGAGTGAAACGACGAAGCAATCTCGGGGTGAGCAAAAACCGAGATCGCCAGGGTTGAAAAAAAATAACATAAAGGAGCTGGAAAAAAATGCATAAAATTTTGATTGTGGATGATTCTGTGGATCATTTAGAGATGTTAAAACTTGCGCTGGAGTCAGCCAGTTTTGAAGTTATTGCAGAGTCTGATCCTAACAGGGTGGTTAAGGAGCTGTCACAAAATAACTTGAGGTTCTTGAGGCTAGAATTTTCTGGGCTTGATTGTATAATTCCATTCCCCGTGAAATTTGTTCTTGTTTATTCTTAAGTTTTTCATTTCATCGTCGGGAACTTTTTTTCCTTTTG
>JBDRGF010000037.1:0-21368 GCA_043818055.1 Pseudomonadota bacterium
TATCGACCGAGCCATATGTCCCAACTATTTTTATATATTCAACTTCGGATGGCTGAAACATGTTTCTTTGCCACGATTTGTGTCTGCCGTTTGTCTTATCGATAACACGTGTCCACGTATTTCCATCGGTAGAAGTTTCAATATAGTATTGATAGTAGCGATCATCCCCATCCCAAAGCAAAAGATCGATATGATTTAGAGTATAAACTTTATCTAACTTAACGATCATCTCCTCAGCTGTATTATCTGTCCAAACGGTGTAACCAAATCCGTAACTTTTAGTATAACCTGTAGTGACGCCATCGATGAGATTGTCACGGCTCCTTCCTGAAATTACAGTTGCGCCAAGCGATTTGAGCGCAACATCGGTTGCTGGTTTTTCTGCTCCACTACAGATTTTGAAGAAACAATTATCCATATCATCAGGTATGCCATCATCATCGTCATCGTCGTCGCATAGGTCACCCAATCCATCTCTATCGGAATCCCACTGATCGGCATTTGATGCGTTGATACAATTATCCTTATTGTCCGCGATTCCATCGCCATCGCTGTCATCGGTATCACAAAGATCGCCCTTCCCATCATTATCGGCGTCCTTTTGATCGGTATTTGCAATTAATTGACAATTATCAATACTGTCATCAACTCCGTCACCATCGTCATCCTTGTCGCTCAAAGCAAAAGCGATGTTGTAATTCTCACCAACTTTGAGCGTTGGCGGAGTTGTCACTGAAATCACAGGCTGCGGATCAGCATTATCGTGATTGTTGTCATCTGTGATCGATATATCTATTGTTTTGGTTGCAACGTAGCCTAGCCCGTCACCGACGCGAAGCGTGATCGTTGCTGTTTCGGTTCGTGCTGGAACGAGAGGCGCAACAAATGTCACCTTGTTAAAATCGGTTACGCCGCTTATCGGCATGAATCCACCCTTATCTGTGCACCAGTAGTAGAACGCTTTTCCGCCATTGCTGCTATCCACAGTGGAGATTGCTGTTAACGTTGCGCTTGTCTCCTCCTTCACACTGCTTGCTGATGCTGTGATGTTTGCAGTTGGAATTGTAACACCAACCTTCGGCATTCTCTGTTCATAGTCGTGGCCTATGCATGTTGTTGGTTTTAGCTTTTCCCAGTTGATATTTCTTACATCAATAGTTTTGCTCGCATCATTAGCATCCTTTTCATCCTGCACATGAAGGCCCATAGTCACTTTGCCCTCTGTTGCACCATAAGCGGCTGGATCTATCTGAGTCATCGTCCATGTGTCCTCTGTGCCGTTACACTTATTGCTGGTTGAATCATCGCAGAGGACAAGCGGTGTGCCGTTTTCTACAAAAACAATACTCACCTTCTTCAAGCCGTTTAGATCCTTGGCGCTGGCCTTGATATCGAACTTTCCTATTTTCGTTTCATTCTCTGTTGGATTTAAAATATTTCCAGATGGTTGGCTGTTCAATGACCAGTTGAAGGTAACTGCTTTAACAGCACTCGTTCCATCATCGTAGCCTTTATCATCCTTCACATGTAAACCGATTGTAACGCTGCCTGGGTTTGCACCGTAATCAGCAGGGTTGATATTTGTTATCTGCCAGCTGTCACTGTTGCCATTGCAAAGTTTTTGAGGATCAGCATCATCACACAGATTTAAAATGTTTCCAGTCTGACTTCCGGCAAAGCTGATACTAACCTTGTTCAAACCATCAAGATCTGTCGCGTTTGCATTCAAAGTTATATTTCCAACTAATGAGTCATTTGCAGAGGGGCTCGTTATGTTACCGGCTGCAGGATTGTTGGATGACCATGTAAAGGTTGATGAATCGACGAGCGTGTTACCAACATTTCCCTCCTGCTCATCCTGGACATGAAGACCAACTGTAACTGAACCGGGCGAAGCACCGTAATCCGCTGGATTAACTCTTGGAATCTCCAGATACATCTTATTGCCAACACAGCGATTGGAAGTATCGTCATCACAAACCTTTAAATTTTTGTGAGTGCCCCCCACACCATGAAAGGCTAGACTTACCCTCTTAAGACCATCATAATCAGTGACATCCACACCGATAGTCATAAGACCTGTATAGCTATCGCCGTTGCTGACCTTGAAGATATATCCTGTAGGCGATGCGGCTTTTGCTGTAACTGCAAAGAGTATGGATAAGGATTTGGGTGATAGGTTAAGGTGGGAAATTGGCGAGGCGTTAGAATTATTGAGTGTTGTGAATGGAGAGGATATCAATGATTCCCCATTGTTTGTATTTCCGGATGAAAATATCTCTGTTTTTTCTCTCAAGCGTGTGCTGTTGGATGAAAATGCGGAGGTTCAAATCAAAGCGGCAACGAGCCTCTTTCGATTGGGGCAGGGAGCAAAGCTGATTAAGCGTATGAAAAAGTCCAGATGGGTTGATCGGGCAAAAAACTTATTCGGAATGAACCAAAATGATCCAGGCGTTTTCCCGATAGCTGTCGGAGCCGTTCGTTTTTCCATGGAACAATGCCTTCATGATATTTTGATGCGGACACAGTCTTTCAGCGTGAGTGGTTCTGCTGTTCCAACCTGGCAAGAGGAGACGGAGGAGTTGTTGTTTTAGTTATCAGCCGTCAGCACTTCCAGTGGGTAGTTGGCGCTTAAAAGCATGCCAAATAACGGTTTGTCCGCCTTCGCCAGGAAAAGCACAAGGCTTCGGTGTGATGCTCGATTTGGCCTATCGTTTTTTCTGTCGAAAAAAAGATGCAAAGCGCGCATAACTTTTCTATGAAATATCCGATGACTATTTATAATGAGGATACTCTCTAATTACAGGCGTTTTTATCCACTTGTGAAGCCGAATCGAGCTGATTTGAGCCCTGTCGGGTCAGCTCGTCCCGAACAGGTTAGATCCGATGGAAAAATGTTTAACATCGGGATTCTATCAAATTCACTTCTTACAGCTTCGATTCCAAATTTTTTAGAGTATCTGCCATCATGGAACGATCCTATCTTTTTGGGAATTGCAGGAGCGCTAGTCTTTACCGAGTTGATGCTCTTGGGAGCCCATATTTTTTCAAGGGGGAAACCAAAGTCCTCTTCAGCATTTGAAAACGCCAAGGTGATCTCTTTAGGAGATGGTGGTGTAATCGTTCGCACATCGAGTGGTGATAGGCTTATTCAAATTGTTCCAAAGAAAAAGCGAAAGCTGAATAGAACGATTGAGATGCAGGTTGGTAACCATCTTGTTCGAGGGCGGGAGGTGCCGACCTTGAAAGGTGATATAACGGTTCATGAAAAATGTCCACAATGTTCATATAAGAACGATGATAATCAGACGAGCTGTCCATCGTGTCAGTTCCCGCTTATCTTTTTAAAAGATGGTTCGTATGCGTTGATCAAGCAGATCGGTTCAGGTGGACAGGCCGATATCTACCTTGCGTACGATGCTACACTTTCAAGGCGAGGAAAGCTCGTCGTAAAAATTTTGAGGGATGGCAACTATCAGAAATTTGGTTTAAAGGAATTGGCCACTCAGCGTTTTGTAAATGAAATTAAGGCGCTCGGTGAGCTTTCCGATGTGAGTGACCATTTTGTCAAAGTTTTGGATTTCGGCAATCACCCAGATGTAGGACGTTTCTATGTAATGGAGTATCTCGAAGGAATGACTTTAGAGGAGAAACGGGAATCATGCGTTTCCGCTCGTGGAGAAAATGCCATAATGCCCTTCAATCATGTTCTATCCGTTTTCACACAGATCTGTGATGCGGTGCAGATTGCCCATAATCATCGCATTCTTCACCGCGATCTAAAACCTGGAAATATTTTTCTAGTTCCAACCGAGTTTGGTTTTTTTGTGAAAATTTTCGACTTTGGATTGGTTCGTTTTATGGAAAGTATGGGGAGCGTTCAGATGGCCGGCACACCTGAATATATGTCGCCTGAACAATGGTATCAGGATAAGCCGACTGTCTCGATGGATATCTATTCGCTTGGCATTATGCTTAATGAATTGTTGATCGGTGCTACCCCCTTTAAGGTGAAGCCGTATCAAGTTATTTCATGGCGAGATCAGTTGAGCGATATGGCGCGGCAACATTGTAAAGCTGAGAGGGTTGCTCCTAGCAAAATCCGGCCAAACTTGAGATCTTTAACCCCGGAAATAGATAGAGTTGTTTTAAAGGCGATCAACCCAGATCCGAAACAGCGTTTTCAAAGTGTGGTCGAATTTAAAAATGCATTCTTAGCAGCTGTAGATCTTTCGAGTCTCTTTGATCAAACCTCTGAAGCGAAGCGCTCGCTTAATCCAAATTCAAACGAACCGCCTAACTGGTGGCGCTCGCCTGAGGAAAAATAGGTTTAAAGTATTTTATTTGCTCATTTCGATCCGATCCGTTACATTCTGCAAGTTATGAAAAAAATTCATCTTATTCTGTTTTTTATTCTGTTTAGCACGTTTTTTATATCACTCAACGCAGATGCCGCCTTTTTCGATCCAAAAAATAAATGGCAGACGATCACAACTGAACATTTTCGAATTCATTATCCGAAAAGAATTGAAAAGACCGCTATCAAGTCGGCGGAAATCTCCGAGGAGGTATATCCAGGGTTGATCAAACGCTGGGATTGGAAGCCTTGGGGCAAAATTCAGATGATTCTTTCCGATGATAAGGATGACGCCAACGGTTGGGCCTCTTTTCTCCCATATAACTGGATCGCTCTTTGGATAGCGCCACCCGAGCCCGATTCTGCGATTGCCAACTACGACGACTGGTTGAGAATGCTTATTTCACACGAGCTGACGCATATTGTTCAGCTGGATGGTGCAGAGGAGAACCGGTGACGGAGGAGAGTGTTTTGCTTATTTTACAATAACTTAGCTTTCCTCCGTCACCAGTTCTTTTCACCAGTTCTTTCCAGTTCTTCTGTTTTTTCGTCATTGAGAATCTTGCGACCCCAAGCCATTAGGCGGGGCAGGAGCAAGACGAGTCAATCTCCCCACTTTCCCAACCTGTCCGGTTAGGTATTTTCGTAAAAATTATTCCTTGAACATTCGGGAGCAGTGTGTACTAATAGTATTACAGCGAAAAACATGGAGGTCTCTATGGTTGGTGAAATCAACAATGTAATGCATCGTGGTGTTTTAGGATCGGTTGCCGGTTCTAATTCTGTAAATTCTATCGAAGCACACACTTCCACTTTCGAACATGTTAATCCACTTACAAATGATCCTATAGATGCGAGCCAAAGCCCTGGCGGCATTTGGAGAGGAATCAGCGAAAGAGTTCCTGGATTTAACAGCGCTGTTGATATGGTAAAAAGGCTTGCTGTTGGGATCGATGCTCATCTTTTACAAAGGGGACTCTATCCATGGGAGACAAGATCAACTCTTATAAACAGTGCCGCAGCGTTGGGTGCAGTTGTCGGTGCAGTTGGTACAGGGGATTTAACCTTTGAATCGGTTTCACTCGTCGGCCTTGGAAAGAAGAAAAAGGGTGGGGGTTCACAGAGAAAGACGAATAAAAATAGACCAAAGAAAACTAAGAGATCAGGTAGGTCATCACAGGGAAGTGGCTCCGTTAATCAGTCCGAGCCCAATGCTCCTCGTCGATTCGTTGTCATTACAGGCGGGAGGGGTAGGCGACTCTCTTCAGAAGAGATGCTGCTGGAAATTTTGGAGGGGGCTCAATCTGGTAATATTGATAATGAGAGAGTTGGTGAGTTGGCAGAGCTTTATTATAAGAAAAATTCTGAAGATGCAGGGGCGAATGTTATGTATGGTATTAAATTGCTGGAAGAGGGCAGAACGAAGGAGGCGCTCCCTCATCTCAGGTATGTTCAGAGATATGATGAGGCAGATTCCGAACTGTATGGATTGCTTGTAAGAATCGAGACTACAGCTGGAGATCTTAATTTAGCAAAGCAGGTTGTCGATCATGCTTTAGAACGGTTTCCAGGGGAAGAAGATCTTATAGAAATTAAAGAGATGTTGGGACGTGTTCTTGAGTTTGGTAGTGCTGATTTTCCGCAGAGCTTCAATGACTGCATACTTTTAGCAAAGCAAAATAGCGGAACGCCGCGTGCCAGCGCGCTGTTAAATCATGCCTTACAGATGGTAAAGGGTAAACATAGAGGTTCTTTTGGTGTTGGTGATGTTTATGGTCTCCTTGCTACAAATTACTTTAAGCAGGGATTATATACATGGTCGCTCAATACCTTTAGATTGATGGAGCAGCATGGTGGGACAGATGTATATTCAGAGTATTGTCTCTACTTAGATGCTTTGTCTGAAGTTACAGATATTGATGGGTTATTTCAATCATGTTTTGGTTCACAACAACATGAAGATTCGGAGAAGTTGGAAGATTATGTGAGTTTTGCCGAGGAGGGTGAGTATGTTGCAAGAAAGGCTCTCAAGGGTAAGAAACATCATGGTATAATTTATGAAAGATTGTTAGTTTTCTTGGTTTTGCAAGGGAAGGTTGCAGAGTTTCGAGAGGTTTATTCAAAGGGAAGATATCACTTAGAACAAGCAGGTTTTCAGGAGGAAGATTATAACCAATTTTTAAGTCTTGCTAATATTATGACACATTTTTTGAATCCTGGTGATGAGTGAGTTGAGCATTTTCATTCAGCGCTCACCTCTTCCAGCCGGTCCAGTTAACTGAACCGGTTGGATCTTTTTTATATCCCCCATCATTCATATAATATATAGGAACTTTCTGAAAAAGTGGACGGGATATAAAAGCCAAAATTGGTATGATTACTCTGAGTTCGACCAATCGAAGCCATTAGCTTCCTAGATTCAATTGAAACGGCGTCCATAATAAGCGGTTTGAGGGATATGTGGTAATGGTATCTGACACCAAATGGCTTAAACCAACGCTGAAGTGTTTTGACAGAGATCTTATGGACCTTTGCTATTTCTCTCAATGTTGCATTTCCGCAGATCCACTGGATAAAAAGTTTTTGTTTATGATGACTTGCTATGCCGAGATTTGTTCGAATTGAACTTTTTGAACAGAATGGACAAAACCATCGTTGGGTACCAGCGGCAGTTTTTCCACGTCGCTGCATTGATCGATTACATGTTTTACAGTGTGTTTTTTCATCGGATTTAACTACCAGAAGTTATATAGAATGTGCACCCTCTTCTATACTCACTTTGAACCCTGTTTTAGCTCCACGAAATGTCCTTTAACTCTTAGACAAAAAACTAAAAAGATTAGGCCCAAAATTCCCTGAAATATCACGACATTACCACAACTGCAGGATTTTAACTGAGTTTTCGAGAAACAAATTGTGACGATAATAGTATTGAGAGAGCAACTTATTGAGCCTAAACGGCGCAAAGTAAACAGAAATATATCATGAGTACAAAGGTAGAAAAAAATGGTTACTCTTATAAAATCGATCACAGCGATATCGATTTAAAAGGGAGAAAGCAAGTTGAAGGGCAAATCACTAGAATCTGTGCCGAGAACATATCTATTCACCAACTAAAATATGTTGACCATCGAAAATTTCTTTTCATATCTCATGATTCAGAAGTAAGAGCTTTTCTTAAACTTTGGGATTTTTACCGCGACAACAGAAACGTCGGAATTTTTAAAAAATTTGATCCACTTACTGTATATCGCCGTTTACACAAGCTGAATCAAACCACAAAAATTTGGAATGTTCTTTGGAGACAAAAGCTGGGTCTAAAGACTGAAAATTCAAAGCTATATGAATTGCTTATTAATGAACTTGACCCTTATCCTCCTCTCATTCGATTTCAGCTTAAAGATAATAAAACACTCAACTTCTTTGCCTTAAAAGACTACAAGTCCAAAGTTATTCCAGGAAAGAAAATTCCAATTAGAAGAAGGTGGAAAAAAGATGCTCTATTTAAGTGGACATACAATGTGAACCACCTTAATGCTAGAAAGATAAAGAGAAGAGTGAAGGCTGTTAAAGAGATATTAGAAAAGAAATATCTACCAAAGATCAAATCAGAATTAAGAAAAATTGGCATAATGGATGTAACGCAGTTAAGCATTCAGCAATCAATTGTTTTAGCAGGCCTCATTATGATGAATCATTCAAAATATTCCCATAGAGGATGGCTTCCAATTATTGAGATGCTTAAAAATGGCGGATGTAACAACACATGTGCTGGTTATACTTATAAGCTTTACTTTATTTTCGAAGCTTTGAAGTTGATGCAGAAAAAGAATAGATCTCGTCTTTTGAATACATACTGTATAAATGCTCAGGGATTTAATCATATATGGAATGTATTTGTCACAATAACATCAAAAAGTGAATATCAAGTTACTATAATTGACGTTACCGGTGCAGATCATGGTAATTGGACAGACAGATCGTACACTTGGTCTCGTCTAGTAAGAAGGTTGAATTTTACAAGATCCGGGAGACATTTTTATCATATTCTGCGAAGACTTAGGAGTTCTGGGCTTATCCCAATGGAAGAGGAATTAAAAGTGCTTTCGAAGATTATTTTTCAGGGTTATTTTTCAATTAAAATAGTTACAAGAATATTAGAAATTCTTATAGAAAAGAAGAGCCTGCAGAAAACAGAGCAAAAACTGGTTGAAAAAATTATAAATAGATTCAATGTCAGAGAAATAAATAAAACCAGTTTTGATAATCTACTACCCTTTCTTGCTAATCTCTCTAAGATTCAAGGAGCACTAAAAGGAAACAACATCAAGAGAAAGATTGCACGACTTCTAAAACTAGCTGAAAGAAGTTTATATAAACATTATACAAAAAAGGGGAAAGACATCTATGCACAAATCGATCTATTAGAGATTACCTTTAGAAATTGCGACCTATCTGAAGCCAAAAAGGAAGCTGTTACTGCTTTAGAAACAGAGCGAACAAAACAATTTCTAAAACTCTACTTAGCTTTCAAAGATTCACCACAATCTAGAAAGAGAGTTTTTGATATTTTGAGAAACGTTCCCATGAATAAGCGAACTGTAGAATACTACGCAATTGTCATAAGTGCATTATCCCTTCCTATTATTATTTATACTGAACCGAAAAGCAGAAGACAACTGCATCAATTGATTGACTATTTAAAATCGCTTCTTAATATTCGCTTCTCAAAAAATATGCAAGCAATCTCACTCTTTCTGGAAGAATCAAATCCAAACATTAGTGATGGATTTTTGTACATCACTATTAATCCATATAAAAGAGGAGCTATTAAGAGAACTAAAATTCTCCTCCGCAAAGCCTTTTCATATTAACAAAAGCTAGAGGCTTTAAAAAAAGCGCTAAAAAAAAGAGGCTATCAACTAAATGTTAGAACAGAAGGCTCACCGCACGTCATTCGCAACTTTCCAAATTTTCTAAAGGAGATTTTGAAGATACCTCCACAAAAACTCAAAGGAATAACTTTAAAGCTAACCCTCAAAAAATCGAGTTTTTCAAAAGGAGAAATTCAATGGGGATGCAATCGTATAACATTTTTAAAAGAAATCTATGGTCACAGAGGTTTACTCGCTTATCAAAAACAGCTTCTAAATCGCATACAGCTACTGGAGAAAAAATATTCGATCAGTTTCACGGGATATTCCACCGATTTACATTTTGATCCGAAGACATTTAAAGAGCTTATGCTAAACATGCTATTTTGCAAATCATCGAGAAGAAGATTTGAATCTCATATTTCAAAGATGGAAAAGCTGCTTAGAAAAAAAAAGCACTGGAAATTAAACAATTTGATTATAGTTCTTCTCGATTTTAATAAAAAAAAACGAACCGAGCTTTATTTTTCTCACTGTGAATATTTTGTCTATCAAAAGGGTCAGCATAAAACACCAAAAGGTCATAATCGTAATGTTATTTTTTTAAGATCTTCATACTTTTACCAGTTAAGACACGCCATCCGTCAATACGCATATTATAAAAGTCGTGCAGATTACTATATCCGAAAAATTCGCAAACTTCATCCACGTCTTACGTTTAACATTCAATACAACAGGTCAGTTATCAGTAAACTTCCAAAGCTTATTAATGTGCTTAAGAAAACGCCTCGAAAAGTGCTAGATGGAAAAACTATAAACATAGAAAACTACGCTGGCACTTCTGGATGGAACAAAACAAAAACTATAATTAACATGGGTATTCATTCAATAGGTTCCTTAAAAAAACTGCTGGGCCAATAGTTTTATTGATACGATTGGTAATGCAGTTGAGCAATAAAACAGCAAAAAGCAGGCTCATGACAAGGAAATTTTTAAAATATAATATATAGGAATTTTCTGAAAAAGTGGACGGGATATAAAAGCCAAAATTGGAAGCCTGCTATGAACAGATTTGCTATTGAATATGGAGATCGTTTTGAATCTTAATAATCGCAGTTACACAAAATTATTTACAGGCTCATTTCAACATGTCATCGACAGCCTTTTGATCCTTGTTCAGCCTTCTTACATAATTCTTCGATGATTCATAGAGCCTTGTTGCTCTTACAGAGGTTCTCCTCGCTTCGGATTGTGCACTTCTGCATACAACGAAACCTCTACTTTTCAAACAACGTTGGTTCAACTCACTCAAGTAACGAGTTAGTCGAGCATATGTTAGTGTAACCGCATATAACTTAACCTTTGCACTCTTTAGCTTTCCATCTTTTTTAACCAAAGCGGATTTTGCTTTCATTCGCTCTAAACTCACCTTTGCCACACTTAGCAAACCTGCCACACTCCATATCCTAGCATTATGAATAGCTTGTGCCTGGCACTTCCTAGCGTCTGCAATATATCTCCTCAGCGTCATCTTAACGTTTTGATACTGTGTGCTGTGCATTCTGCTCAAATAGACACCGCACTCCTTGTCGAAATTACTTCCCTTTCGATTTATGCTTCTTGCAACCCTTGTAACCGAACGGAGAATCTTTCCCCACATCACAAACGCCTTTCTTACGAGATAGAAAGCCGGTCTCGTCTTTTTCAGATGAAGGATGGATGCATCTCTGCAGTTGTCATATAGAGGAGTGTTCACCCTCCTCGATTTGCGATAATGGTCACAACCTTTAGCCCTACTACGAGGAGGTCAAACGCTCTTCCCCTTTCTAGTAGTCGAGCGATATTTCAACACAACACTTCTCAGTAACTTTTTATACCCCCTCAAATCTCTATTCAATTTCGACGACCTTGTTTTTTTGCGAGCATGCCACGATTTCATATCCGCAATGTTCCTTGGCAACAAACGCGTGAACTGCCTGTAGTAGGTGAGATCATCACCAATACTCCTACCCCTTCCATATTTTTTGATAAAATATCTCTCGACCGATGGCAGCATCTTTCTGCTCTGCATGACTGGAAGTTCAGGCTTCTTCCTGACCTTCTTCCACTGAACAGGTCTCGACGGAGCGGATTGTTTCGGCCCCACAATCACTCATTTTGTTCCTACCTGCGGTGTCTTTTTTGGCGTATCCATATAAATCCTCCTTTAATACTTTTAAAAACTTCAATGGTTTTATTGTTTAACGGCACTTCCTTAGAAAAAGTTGCGTTAATTTTGATATATTTTTTTCC
Organism: Pseudomonadota bacterium; assembly: GCA_043818055.1. Taxonomy (GTDB): domain Bacteria; phylum UBA10199; class UBA10199; order 2-02-FULL-44-16; family JBDRGF01; genus JBDRGF01. The sequence goes on from JBDRGF010000037.1 coordinate 11,524, forward strand.
CTAATGATTCGGGTAGATTAGCTGAGATAGAACCCTTACCGTAACTATAGAAGCCATTCAAAATATGGAGAAGAGCAGCATGTTGAGAGAGGCGTTAGGCGGACACATCTTCAATCATTTTATCACAGCGAAGAAGATGGAAGGGTCGTAACTTTTTTTCCTCCTGGTATGAAGCAGATGCCTATGTTGTTGTCGGCTAGATTACATCAAGGCGGAGTTGATAGAAGAATCGTCGCAATTGACTTTAATGAATATGGAGATGCTCTGCTCAGCTCTGCAAATCTATTTTTCAAACAACTCGCTTTGGATATAACAGAGCAGCTAAAACTGCCGGACTCTTTAGTTGAGAGCGAATGGCTTAGACCCAATTCACCTGGAGCTAAGCTGACTAGATTGATGGACATGAAATTCTTCGAAGAGAGAAAACTCGTTCTCATTCTGATGGGTGCTGAAGTTTTGTTAGATAGACCTATACTTGAAACATTTCTCCACACATTGAAGCGGTGGCGTGAAGTTCAGCTATTCATTTCCAAGAATGGTGCTCAATGGTCACGATTGAGTCTGTTATTGTCAGTTATAACGCCACCATTTTTCTCCAATGATGACGAGAGAAAAAAAACCATAGCTAGATTTCTGAGTAGGTTTTCAGGTGATGATGTAGTAGAATTTAGATGATAATTCTGAATTTTCCAAGATTTAACCATCTCAGGGCAGAGAGTCCCTCTTGTTCTATCATTGATAATTGATGATCACTCGCCTTATATGCATCGCCGGTAAAACTATTATGAATCCAGAGAGTTGTTTGAAAAACTGTTGTCGCCTTTTCTTTAAGATCGTCTCTTAAAGCTTGGGCATTTCATTTAGCTGTGCTCACTAGAACGTCAATGGGGGGACGATTCGCCACGCCTCCTATTGTTGAACTGATCAATGGTTTCAATGTAACCTCCAGATATTATTTAGGCCAGGTGACGGCTTTGACGCTTCTCCATAGGGGGCCGGTAAGATCTATTTTTCTTCGTTTACTCGTAGCCAAAGCTATAGGGACATCGGTGAAATGATCGTTCCAGTGACCCACTACCATATTCGTGCGGCCCGCCATTGCCGCGTGAACAGCGTTTTGCGCAAGCATCAGACAAAATACAGCGTCAGTTCCGTGGGCCGGAAGACTGCGTATGAGATAACTGGGATCAAAGTACTTTATGCTGTACCCTAATTTATTCTCTTTGGACCAACTCTCAATTTTTTCCTTTAGAAAAAGGCCTATGTTCTGATGAAGAAGGTTGCCCGATTTATCGCGGTTTTCACCACGCGTTTCAAATAGGTTCTGTCCCGCCCCCTCAGCAACTATTATTACAGCGTGTTTCCGCCCCTCCATCCTCCTCTGCAAGCTTGGGAGAAGAGCGTTTGGACCATCGTTCAGTGTGAATTCTTCTTCCGGAACCAGACAGTAGTTGATGTGAGAATTTGCAAGGGCTGCATATGCAGCAATAAATCCGCTATCGCGTCCCATGACATGAATCAATCCTATCCCGTTGTAAGCTCCCCTCGCCTCATTGTGTGCAGCTACAATAACTGGGTCCGTTGCGTACACAGCTGTTTCAAAACCAAATGTTTTATCGATAAAACAGATATCGTTATCAATGGTTTTTGGAATACACACAACGCTTATGAGAAGCTTTCTACTTTCAATCTCCTTTACGATTGCGTGAGCGCCCTTTAGCGTACCGTCACCGCCGACACAAAAAAGAATATTGACGTTCATCTCAACCAGTCTATCCACCATTTTATTTACATCCTGTTGACCGCGTGAAGAGCCTAGCACTGTTCCACCCTGCTCGTGAAGAGCGTCAACATCATCCTCTGTGATTAAAATTGGTTCATGGCCATACTCAGAAATTAGACCGCGATAACCGTAACGAATGCCATAAACAACGGGAACCCCATAGCGAATTTTGAGTGTGATAGTCAGACCCTTGATAACATCATTGAGACCGGGACAGAGCCCACCCGCGGTCAATATCGCAGCTTTTGTACGTTCCGGATAGAAAAAGATCTTCTTCCTCGGCCCAGCCTTTTCGAAGGCCAAAACTTCCCCCCCACTCTCCTGCTGTTTTAGAATTTCGTCCGGATCCGTACTGTACAATACACGAGACGCATCATCCTCAAAGCTGGTCTTTTCAAGGGAAGAATCATAAGAACACTCACCGAGTTTACAAACATTAAAATCCAGTTCATTCATAATATATTCTCCAATCTTAACATTAGACCTTCATATCATAAAAAGCTCTAAAAAAAATAGGGGTTATTAGGGTGTGTCGTCAGTTAGCAACGCTGTCATTCTGAGCAAAGCGAAGAATCTTGTAATTTCAAAAACAAAGAACCCTCTTTAAATTATTCACAATAGCCTTCAGCCTATTTGAAACATCCCTGGGATCATACTCCAAGGCTATATATCTAATAAAGTTCAGCAGCCTTGGATTTTCTGTCTCATCCGCAACCCTTTTGATCAGATTGATATAAGGCGTCAGCTCAACTAAATCGACAGCCTTCGCTAACTGGAAATGTGTTATTTCAAACCCTCCGCTCCAATCAAACAGAGAATGTGTGTTTTTTACAGGTAGAGTTTCAACCTGACTCTGCCTTATCTCTACTGCTGCAGATTCAATACTACTCCCTTGAGTACAGTAAAACACTCTCATTACTTTCGGCCCGGCAATCTTCGCCTGAGATGCCCTGATCTCCTCATCGGTCATTATCTTAAAAGTTGGAGTAAAGTCCGATGGTCCTGGCAACATCTTCGGCGGCAAGGGCAGGAATCTAGTGAGTTTCATATGACACACAGATAGAACAACGCGCCCGTATAGTCAAATCAATCTATCGGGGAAACTGCTCAGGTGGATAGGCTGTAGGTGTTTAGGCAGATAGGCCGATGAATTCCACACCTTCCACAAAGAAACGCAAAACCAACATTGCTTGATGTTATCTCTGATGGTAATATGCCGATCGGAGGAAATTTTATGAATCAGGATATATTTGAGACATTGATGTTGATATGCTTTTGACTGGCGTGGCCATTTTCGATCTATAAAATGCTTAAAACAAAGCGATCCCATGGAAAGAGCCTTCTCTTTATTGTGGTAATTTTTATGGGTTATATCTTTGGCATCCTATTTGAATGGTTCGGAGAACGAAACTCCGTCATCTTTCTTTATATTTTCAACGCCGTAATCGTCTTAACAGACCTCCTTTTGACGATAAAATATCGGAAAAATGAATCATGATTTCTTTTACGATATAGTTATAATACGCGGGCTATCCCCAGTCATGCAACGGGGCACAGATCCTGTGGCTACAAAATCCTAATTGTAACATAGTCTGTATGCAAGAATGATAAATGGAACAGCTATGTTGAAAAGAATCTGACACCCCCTCCGAAAAGAAAGAGAACTTAAATTATTCCCCAAAAGGCTCAGACTCTTCCACCCAACTTCTGAAAAAATCTTCAATTTTGTGTTCGCCAAAGAAATGCAGCCCCTGCTTGATGGAATTAAAAAGAAATAGAGCGCGTGCTGCTAGCAATCCGTTTTGATCCAAAAAATTCAACAAAATTTCCTCCTGGCCCATTTCCGCCAGAACGCTACCAGCCATACGCCCAACAGCATCATTTGAATCGGCCAAAAGATTTGCAATCAATTCAGCAAATTCATAATCGCGCAATTGTCCTAGCGCCCAAATAGCCATACTCCTAACTTTGGACTCGGGATCCCTTAGCCCCCTTCTCATATAACCTCTGAAGCGCGCGTCACCTCGCCTGCCGACGAGCTCCAATGCAAATCTGCGAGTAGTTGCGGATTGATCATAAAAAAAATGACGAAATCGAATTTCCGACATCGGATTTATAAGTGATTCAGAATAACATGTATCAACAAGAGCAACGTAGGAGCCTTGAAAAAGTTTGTAATCCCAACGACCTAAAAGATATGATGGTATAGAAGAGGGCAACTTTTCCTCATCGACATCCACACCAAAAAAGTTTAGCGCCTCAATCAACTTTGAACGAACACCCTCATAATTGTGATAGTTCAAGCCTGCCAGCAAAGTCTCAACAGCCCTAACATCACCTAGGTTACGAAAAGCCTGTGCCAGTGCCTCTGCCATGCTGATGCAAGCGCCACTCTCCTCAGTAGGTTCTAAATCCATGAAATAATGTTGATACTCCTCTTCCATTTGCGTCACAATCGACTCGAAACGCTCATTAACTTTGCACAACAAATCCGACATAATTCCCAAAGAACCGACGTCACCAAGATTAACTAAATGTCTAATAGCATCTGTGATATCTCTTCTAGACTCAATATTCTCAATCTCTCCAACATTCAAAGCAGATCTCAACGCTTCGAGACCTTGATCGTCACCAAACATAGCAAGATAATAGGCTGCTTCCATGCGTTCATCAGGATTGACAAGAGAGCCTCTCAAAGCCTGACAGATTTTTTCTAAATCATTAACATGATCAAAATTTCTATAAAGAATCTGACTGAGATCTGAAGGCGCAATACCAGCATTCATCTTTGAGACGCTTGTTGCGATATAGATTTTATCAGTTGATCGATGAGGCCAATCAAATCGATTTGAGCAAGAGCTTCGACAACTCTCTTCAACTTGTAGGCAGGCATATATAATTCATGCCTGAGAAGTATTTCTGACAAGATACGATTTGGAAGCACATAAGTTCCTGCCCATCTTATCAACGCATTACTCATTTTGACCGGATCAATCTTTATCGGAACCTCTCTCAATATGATCGGCTCAGATTCATCTGAATGTGTTTTTCCATCAGGACCAAACAATTTCGAAATTGGGCTATGAGGATTACCATTTGGAAAGAGTCTGTATTGTGATGTTTTGATCTCCTCATTCGTCATTACTCGAATAGAAGGAGTGATACCTGGAGGCGGAGGCAACTCTTTTACCTGTGGTTGAGACAACGAGAGCAAATGTCGCAAACGCACTATTGACATGGTTTTGAAACATAGAAGTGATTTAACGCTACGTCAAGTTCCACATAAACTCCATTTCCATTCCCTAACTTCGAACTGAGAAAAGGATGTGACCTCTTCTTTAAGTTGATTTGTGTAAACGTCGGTGTTTGCCATGCAACCTATGGCAAAGAAAACGATCTATTCCTGTCAGACCTGCGGAGCCCAGAGCTATAAGTGGCTCGGGCGTTGCCCAGAATGAACTCACCCTTTCTCACTACTCCAATAGAATATACAACCTACAAAGTTATTGCAGGTTGTATATTTATAATACCTCAGCAATACTATTAAAATGTCCCTGTCAGATACAGATAAAAACTGGATGAGTTAATATCAGGAGCGCAGATCTTGACACCACCCTCAATACCAAAAGACATTAGGCTCTTCTTGCTTGTTTTCAATGAAAAGCTACCCCCCACATAAGGACCGTGATCCTTTGTTATATTCATCGGATTAATCCAGTAACCGCTATAGAGTCGAAGCTGATGTCCTCTATAACTATATTCATCTTCTCCATCTGTGGAATAGCCATGCGTCAAACCAGCCGATAGATTGAAACCGCTCTTTGCACCTACATACCCATCCAGTGTCAACCTGCCTCCGGTCAATGAAACAGCCTTTGATACCTCCCTCTTTGACAAAAGGCTAAGCGATGCGGCAGCTGCACCAGAGACCTCCTCACCCTTTTTTAAAGAGAATCGTGCCCCCAACTTTGTCGTCGTCAATGCTTCAAAACTCATCTTACCCTCCTTTATGGTTATCAATTATTCCTCGGATATACTTGATTAGTGCAAGTTTAAGAAGAACGGTTGCTTATTATTTTTACTCAGTTGATTTAATTTGGCTTGAGTGCTAGCCATGCTTTCTATGGCGAAGAAAACGATCTACTCCTGTCAAAACTGTGGCGCGCAGAGCTATAAATGGCTCGGGCGTTGCCCTGAATGCGCACAGTGGAACACCTATGTAGAAGAGGTGCAGATCGCACCATCCAAAAGAGCTATCGCAACCGATTCTCACATGAGTGCTATTCCAATATCCCAAGTTGAAAGCTCTGCTGAACACCACTTCCCTACAGGTATAGATGAGCTCGACCGCGTATTAGGCGGTGGTTACACTACAGGAGGAGCTGTTCTGGTAGGCGGTGATCCGGGTATCGGCAAATCGACACTGCTCATGCAGGCAACAGGAAGCTTAAGCAAAAGCGACAAGACGCTCTACATAAGTGGTGAGGAGAGCCCATCACAGATAAAACAGAGGGCCGAGCGCCTTGAGACATTGAGCGACAATCTCTTTCTGCTCGCTGAAAACAATGTTGAACGAATCATTGCGGCCTTGAAGAAAGAGACACCGAAACTCGTCGTCATCGATTCGATCCAAACACTATTTACAGATGATATTCAATCAGCTCCTGGGACTGTCTCCCAAGTCAGAGAGACGGCTGCCAGACTAATTCAGTTCACCAAAAAAACTGGTACCGCCCTTCTCATCATCGGCCATGTAACCAAAGATGGCTCTATAGCAGGCCCGAAAATATTGGAGCATATGGTCGACACCGTTTTATATTTTGAGGGTGAGCGCGGCCATCCATATCGAATATTGAGAACCATTAAAAACCGTTTCGGAGCCACGAACGAGATCGGCGTCTTTGAAATGACAGGTCTTGGTCTCAAAGAGGTGACCGACCCATCCGGACTATTCTTGGCTGAACGTGCCAAGGCTACCCCCGGATCAGTTGTCGTCGCCCCGATGGAGGGATCTCGACCGGTGCTGCTCGAGGTCCAATCACTCGTCGCCCAATCGCCTTTAGCCAATCCGAGACGCACAGCCATCGGAATAGAAAATTCAAGGCTTGCCCTACTTGTAGCTGTACTTGAAAAGGTGATCGGTATCCCCTTGTATAATCAGGATATTTATCTAAACGTCGCAGGTGGAATGAGGATCGTCGAGACATCCGGCGACCTCGGCGTCATCGCGGCAATTCATTCGAGCTTTATGAATAAGCCTCTCAATCACGAGACCATCATGGTGGGTGAAGTCGGCCTAACCGGTGAAGTCAGGGCTGTGATCGGCTGCGATACGAGGCTAAAAGAGGCCCAAAAACTCGGTTTCAAACGCGCAATCATCCCAAAATCAAACCTAAAGTCACAATTGAAAACCAAAATCGAAGTTTTGGGCGCTGCAACTGTCGAAGAGGCGCTGGAGATGGCGTATTGATATTTTAAATGACCCAAATCAGTTTTTTGCATAGCTAATATGAGGCCGACAGTCTCCAGATAGTATTGAAATCACCTCTTTTTTTAAAACTCCCAAAAGAACTCAAATGTTTTTGTCTTATAAATCAATATGTTATATCTTATTAATTTGGCCTAGAATGCCTGATTTCTGGCAAGCAAATTGCATCATAGATTGGCGCAAGGAGATAAACCAGCACCGCGTCAATTTTATTTTTTACACTGATGACCGGCACAAGTGCTCGTAACAATTTAATATCATCATATTTCCACTGGTGGAAATTAAATTGACGAAGCACTAGCAAAGAGGAGATATAAATGAGCGAGATCAAAAGAGATCACTCTACTGCCTTTAAAAGAGTCGGCAACACCTATGGTGAGAGGAAGAATCTGGAAAGAATGGCGCCTGCCAAGCCTGAAGCATCTAGTGATAAAACAGTAGATAACCGTCCTAAAATTAACGATATTTCACAGTTCAAGTCTGACGACATCTATCGCAAGGCAAATGTGAAAAGCCCGGTTCCATACAGGGGTGCCAGGCTTCACTACCAGCAGGAGGGACAGATCTCCAAGGCACGTTCGAACGCAAAACGACCCTCTGATGACAAGCTCAACGGCTTCCTTTCGAAGGTAATTCAAACCCCCACCCTTCATACTCAAAGATCGATCCTCGCAGCCAAAAAAGTGGTCAAAGGAAAATAATTTACAACTTTTCAATTTCACTTTGGCTTTAAACCTGCGGCATCAATAAAGGCATCGAGGCTTCCATATTGAAAAGCTTATAGCTTATATAGGAACTTTCTGAAAAAGTGGACGGGATATAAAAACCAAAATTGGTATGATTTCGAAGGATTTTGCAGCTATTTTTTCAAAAAATATCGGTGATGCATTTAAAAACAACGATTTTTTATAAAATGAGAGATGAAGAATTTGCTATCGATTCGATTCGGCGATGACGATTTGGCATTTTAAACGCACTTACCACAGCTTGGACAGAAGAGCCGTGTTTTACATGAGAAGGGAACGGAAATTGAGTCTCCACATGTGGAACACTCGAAACGAGCGACTCCCTCCCTTGGATCGCCACAGAGGAGATAGCGATTGACGGTATGAGTGATGATCTTACGAAGTCTTCCATAGTGTTCTGAGTAGATGCGTTGATACTCAGATTGAAAGATCTCAAAATGACGATAGACAATCTGAAACAGTACACTTCTGTCGAATTGTCGTGGTGTGTATTTGAGTTGCACTCAATAAAGTGGAAGCAAGAGTTGTGCCGTTTTTGAAATCTTGCAGAACCAACATGTTACAACTCCTTGCCACCATAGAACCGTCCGAAAATCGATCACACTGTCCGATTTCCAGGATATGAGAGATTACCCTCTCTCTGGCTTCTCAAGCTTGAAAGCTTTGCTGTCGCCATCGTCACCGGCAAAATTATTATCAGGGCAACTGCGGCAATTACACCTATGAGCGCATAAGTCTGCTCCTTCGATGACATACCGAGATATGTGTTATAGAGATTCGCAGGATTTAATTGATCCAGCTCAATATTTCCAAGTTTAAAGGCCATCTATTTTTTCTTTGTCCTCTTCGTCTTCTTTGTCTTCTTTTTTTCAACCTCACCCACATTCATATTTAAATCGAACTTAATTTCACCTCTAACTCCCTTTCTCACATTGCCTGACCGAACATTGTGAAAAAGAGGTGATGCCTCAAGAGCCACTTTTATTCTGTCAACAGATTCAAAGGAATCTGTCCGGCCTGAAAGAGCAACCCTTCCCTGCTTTATATTCAGGGAATCAACATCTATTGTAACTTCTTTTCTCTTTGGAACAGCCAACGAAATCTGTCTTAAAATATCGAGCGGGGAGATTCCTACGCCCTCTTTCAATTTCTCTGCTTTCTCATTTGCATCCTTTTCCTGAAGTTTCAAATAGGATAGCGCTGCGCCTGGTGTTTTCATTGAACGCTTTGGAGTGTTTGGCAAAGACTGTTCCATTAAAGCTGTAACTTGAGAATTAATACTGTTAACCTTCCCTTTTAAATAATAATAGCTCACGCCAAAATTGATTAGGGCTAGAAAGACCAAAACCAAAACCGAAATAACAATACGCTTAATATTTCCACCCAGCTCCTCAACATCACCTTTAAAAGCAAATTCACCCTGTCTAAAATTGATGCTCGAGCTTCCTCCCGCTGCAACGCCTTTCAAAGCTAAAGACAAGGCTGCGGGAATAACGTGGCGATGCGCATCACTACGCTCAAAATGACTAAAATGAAAATCTGAAACATTGAGATATGCAACGTTGAGCTTTAATACGTCTGAGAGATATTGATCTATTCCGGGAAGACGAGAGGTTCCACCACAGATAAAAACACCTTCGATATTCAGATCCTCCATGTCGCGATAGGCAAAAAAGGTCTGTCTTAACCCAAGTTGACCAGTTAACGGTCTAATAGAGAAAAATTCATTTTTTTCAATTTTGTATATACCTAAAAAATAAGGAAGTAATTTTTGTGAAGGGTTTAAAACTCAATGTAGTGGAGACCTGCCCCATTGATTTTGCTGCTG